>JAFLSH010000021.1 GCA_022511055.1 Prevotella sp.
ATGAGTTAAATGACACAAAGGTACTAATAAACAACAACTTACAAGGATTTTATCCCCCCATTTGCATATTAGACCAATTTTTTTGATGCAAAGTTAGCCGTTTTGTGCTTGAAATAGAGCATAGGAAAGGCTTCTGTTATGTTTGTCATTCAGATAAAGCGAAGCGCACTTTTTCTTAATTAGTGTTAAATTTGAAAAAATGTGGGGGAAAGTGGTGGATTGTGGGGGAAATTTTGTAACTTTGCGCCAAGAATCTTTCAAGGAATATTGTGATGCGTTTTTTGGGAAGCATAGAAGCCAAGACTGATGCAAAGGGAAGGGTCTTTTTGCCAGCCACGTTCCGCAAGGTGTTGCAGACATCGGGCACGGAATCGCTGGTGATGAACAAGGATTCCTTCCAGGATTGTCTGGTACTCTATCCCCAGAGCGTGTGGGATGAACAGGTGGACTTGCTGCGGTCGAAACTAAACCGCTATAACGCAGAACACCAGAATACTTACCGCCAGTTTGTTATGTATGCAGAGTCGGTGACCCTCGATGGAAACGGGCGCTTCCTGATTCCGAAGTCCTTTTTGCAGAAAGCGGGCATCGCACAGGAAGTGAAATTCGTAGGTATGGGCGACACCATAGAGATATGGTCGCCAGAGAAGCTCGAAGCGTCAAGGATGGACAGTAAGGAGTTCGGCCAGGCTTTGGAGAGCATCATGAGTGCAACGTTTTAAGCCAGATGATAACAGCGCCGACATATCACGAGCCAGTACTTCTCAACGAGAGTATTGACGGGCTGGGCATCCAGCCCGGCGGCGTTTACATAGATGTAACGTTTGGCGGCGGCGGGCACAGCCGTGAGATTCTGCGCCGGCTGGGGCCGAAGGGCCGGCTCTTCGGTTTTGACCAAGATGCCGATGCCGAGCGCAACATCATCGGTGACAGCCGTTTCACGTTTGTCAGGAGCAACTTCAGGTATGTCGGTCAGTGGATGCGCTTCTATGGCGTTGAGCGGATAGACGGCCTGCTGGCTGACCTGGGTGTCTCGAGCCATCATCTTGATGATGAGCAGCGCGGCTTTTCGTTCCGCTATCCCGAAGGGCCGCTGGATATGCGCATGAACAACCGGGCCGGGCTGACAGCGGCTGAGGTGGTGAACGGCTATGACGAACAGCGGCTGGCCAACGTGCTGTATCTGTACGGCGAGCTGAGGACTGCGCGGAAGATGGCGGCCGCCATCGTGAAGGCCCGGGCGGCCGGGCGCATAGAGACGGCGGGCGAGCTGATGAAGGTGACTGAGGCAACGATAGGCGGGCGGCCGGGGCCGGTGCAGAAGAAGGAGTATGCCAAGCTGTTCCAGGCGCTGCGCATAGAGGTAAACCACGAGATGGAGGCGCTGAAAGAGATGCTGCTGGGTGCCACGGCGCTGCTGAGGGCGGGCGGCCGCCTGTCGGTCATCACCTACCACTCGCTTGAAGACCGCATCGTGAAGAACGTGATGAAGGCGGGCAACGCCGAGGGAAGTGTCAGCCAGGATTTCTTCGGGCGCATACACACCCCGTTCCGGGCCGTCAACAAGGTGGCGGTGGCCTCGGATGAAGAGGTGGCGCGCAACCCGAGAAGCCGGAGTGCCAAACTGAGAATAGCAGAGAAGACAGATGAGTGAGAACGAGATAGATTTGCAGGTGACCAACCTGAGCGAGCAGCAGCCCCAGCCTGAACAGCCGGCGGCAGAGCGCGAAGAGGTGAGCGCAGCGGAGAAACCCGCCGCCAGTTCCTCGTTGAAGGAAGAGCTGAAGGCCACGGAGCGGAAAGCCCTGAAGCGCCTGAAGGAAATCAAGGCCAACGTGAGCGAGGAAGACCAGACACCCATCGGCGCGCAGACCCTGCGCAAGATTCTGGGCGGCGATATCTTGTCGGCCGACCTGGTGCGGCGGCAGGTGTGGCTCTTCCTGTTGGTGGTACTCTTCACGGTGGTCTACGTGGCCTTCCGCTACCAGTGCCAGCAGGATATGATACGCATAGCCCAGCTGGAAAACCAGCTGAAAGATGTCAAGTACAAGGCACTCAGCTCGTCGAGTACGCTCACCGAGCGCTGCCGCGAGAGCCGCGTGCTGGAGATGTTGAAACAAAACAAGGACTCGTTGCTGAAAATCAGTGACCAGCCGCCATATATCATAAACATAGATGAGTAAGTTTAACAGTGGAAAAGTGATGCCGCGCTATCTGTTTATAGCCGTGCTGCTGACATTTGCCGGGGTGGCCATTGTCGCCAAGACCCTTTACATCATGACTGCCAAGAAGGACTACTGGACTACGGTCCAGCAGCAGATGAAACATGACTCCATCCCCGTGAAGCCCAACCGTGGCAACATACTGAGCAGCAACGGGCAGCTGATGGCCAGCTCCATACCTGAATACAGGATTTACATGGACTTCCAGGCCGGGGGCGAGAAGAAAGACTCGCTCTGGGAGCTGAAGCTCGATAGCATCTGCATGGGTCTGCACGAGATATTCCCGCAGAAGACGGTCGAGGAGTTCCGCCGCGACTTGGAAGAGGGCCGCCACAAGGTCAACAAGAACGGCTCTGTGGGGGCGCGGCACTGGCCGGTGTGGAAAAGGCGCATCAACTACAACACGTTCACCGAGGTGCGCAAGCTGCCGGTGTTCAACCTGAGCGTCTACAAGGGCGGCTTCCACTGGGAAGAGTTCAATGCCCGCCGCCGCCCGTTTGGCTCGCTGGCCCAGCGCACGGTGGGCGATATGTTTGGCGCCAAAGATACGGCGCGCTGCGGTCTGGAGCTGAGCTTCGACTCCATTCTGCGCGGCAGCAACGGCCTGGTGCGCCACCAGAAGGTGCTGAACAAGATACTGAGTGTCACGCTGGAAGAGCCTGTCGACGGGGCTGACATTGTCACCACCATTGATGTGGGCATGCAAGACTTGGCTGAGCGCGCCGTGATAGACGAGCTGAAGGAAATCAACGGAGACCTGGGCGTGGCCATCCTGATGGAAGTGAAGACAGGTGATGTGAAGGCCATTGTCAACATGAGCAAGGTGGGTGATGGGCAGTATGCCGAGGTTATCAACAACGCCATCAGCTACCGCTGCGAGCCGGGCTCGGTGTTCAAGGTGGCCAGCATCATGGTGGCGCTTGATGATGGGGTGATACCCAACGATACGAGCTATATAATCCACACGGGCAGCGGTGTCATGCAGATGCACGGCCGCGATATGAAAGACCACAACTGGCGGCGCGGCGGCTATCAGGATATCAACGTGGCGCGCACTCTGGAAGTCAGTTCCAACATCGGCACGAGCTATGTCATCGACAAGTTCTATGGCGCTCACCCCGAGAAATACGTGCAGGGGCTCTACCGGGTGGGCATGAACGAAGATTTGAAGCTGCCGCTGGTAGGCTACCGCCCACCTGTCATCCGCATGCCTGACACCAAGACCACCGACCGCGCCAAGTACTGGTCGAAGACCACGCTGCCATGGATGTCAATAGGCTATGAGACACAGATTGCGCCGATTAACACGGTGGCATTCTATAATGCCATTGCCAACAACGGCAAGATGATGCGCCCAAGATTTGTGAAGCAGCTGGTGAAGGATGGTCAGGTCATCAAGGAATTTGAGCCTGAGGTCATCAAGGAGCGCATAGCCAAGAAAGAGACCATCGAGACCATGCAGACCATACTGGAACACGTGGTCAGCCAGGGCTTGGGAAAGAAAGCCGGCCCGCTGTCAAAGTCGTTCAAGGTGGCCGGCAAGACGGGAACGGCACAGATAGCCGATGAACACGGTGGCTACCACTCGGGTACTACGCGCTACTGGTTGTCGTTTGCCGGTTATTTCCCCGCCGATAATCCCCGCTACACGTGCATTGTGTGCTTGCGCAAGAGCGGCCTGCCCGCCTCGGGCGGCGGCATGAGCGGCGTGGTGTTCCGCCACATTGCCGAAGGTGTCATGGCCCAGAATCTGAAGAGGCGTGTTGAGGACTCAAAAGACGAAGAGTCAAGCCCCGTGCCCGATGTGAAGGGCGGTGATGAGAAGGCGGCCACCTACGTGATGGACCGTTTGGGGGTGAAGGCCCGAGTGCCTGAACGGCCGAAGTACGGCAAGGAGCAGATGCCCGATGTTACGGGCATGGGTGCCCGCGATGCCGTCTACCAGCTGGAGAGCCGCGGCTTGAAGGTCACGGTGACCGGCCGCGGCAAGGTGAGGGAGCAGAGCCTGGCTGCCGGCAAGTCTATTACACCGGGCATGACCTGTAAGTTGAAATTAGGAATCTGAGGAAAAAGTAGCAGAAAGGAGCAAACTGATATGAAGCTGAACGAACTGTTGAAGAATGTCAAGCCGCTGGCCATCAAGGGTAATGACCAGGTGGAGATAGCCGGAGTGAAGATTGACTCGCGGCAGGTAAAACCCGGCTGCCTGTTCGTGGCCATTAAGGGTACGCAGGTCGATGGGCACCGCTTCATCGGCAAGGCTGTGGAGCTGGGCGCCAGCGCCATACTCTGCGAAGCGTTGCCCGAGACTTTGGCCGATGGCGTAACCTACGTGCAGGTGAAGTCGACAGAGGCCGCTGTCGGGCCGGTGGCAACGCTGTTCCACGGCGACCCGACCGCGCGGCTGAAGCTGGTGGGGGTGACAGGCACCAACGGAAAGACCACCATCGCCACGCTGCTTTTCAACATGTTCAGGAAGTTTGGCCACCGCTGCGGTCTGCTCAGCACGGTCTGCAACTACATAGAAGATGAGGCGATACCGGCCAGCCACACCACGCCAGATGCCATAGAGCTGAACGAGCTGTTGGGGCGCATGGCTGCGGCGGGCTGCGAATATGTGTTCATGGAATGTTCCAGCCACGCCATTGCCCAGAAGCGCATCGGCGGGCTGCGGTTTGCCGGCGGGCTGTTTACCAACCTGACCCGTGACCACCTGGACTATCATAAGACCTTTGAGAACTACCGCGATGCAAAGAAGGCTTTCTTTGACAGTCTGCCGAAACAAGCCTTTGCCATCACCAATGCCGATGACAAGAACGGCCTGTTCATGGTGCAAAACACCAAGGCGCAGGTGAAGACCTACTCGACCCGCACACTGGCCGACTTCCGTGCCCGAATCATTGAATGCCATTTCGAGGGCATGTATCTTGACATTGATGGGCGTGAGGTGGGTGTGCAGTTTATTGGCAAGTTCAACGTGTCAAACCTGCTTTGTGTCTATGGGGCTGCGGTGATGCTGGGCAAGCAGCCAGAGGATATTCTGCTGATTATGAGTACGCTGAAGAGTGTCAGCGGCCGGCTGGAGCCGGTGCGCTCGCCGGAAGGCGTAACAGCCATAGTCGACTACGCCCATACGCCTGATGCACTGGAGAATGTGCTGAATGCCATCCATGAAGTACTTGACGGTAAGGAAGGCAAGATTATCACCGTCTGCGGAGCGGGCGGCAATCGCGACAAGGGCAAGCGCCCGCTCATGGCTCAGGAAGCCGTGAAGCAGAGCGACCGTGTCATTATCACTTCAGACAATCCCCGCTTTGAAGAGCCGCAGGATATCATCAACGATATGCTGGCCGGCCTGGAACAGAGGCAGATGAAGAAAGTGGTGTCGATTGTTGACCGGCGCGAGGCTATCCGCACGGCCATCATGATGGCTCAGGCAGGTGATGTGATTCTCATTGCCGGAAAAGGCCATGAGGACTATCAGGAAGTCAAGGGTGTGAAACACCACTTTGATGACCGTGAGGTAGTGCGCGAAATCTTTGCGCAGTAAAAAAGGCGAATCGTAGATGTTGTAAACAATTAAACCGTAGATATACAGATGCTGTACTATTTGTTCCGTTTCCTCGAGCAGTTCGACATACCAGGCTCTCACCTGTGGTCGTATGTGTCGTTCCGTTCACTGCTGACACTTATCCTGTCGCTGCTCATCTCGGCATGGTTTGGTGAGTACTTCATCAAGTTCATGCGGCGTAAGAAGATTTACGAGACGGAGCGTGACCCGTCTATCGACCCCTTTGGTGTTGAGAAGAAGGGCGTGCCCACCATGGGCGGCATCATTATCATTGTCTCCATGTTAGTGCCGGTGCTGCTGCTGGGCCGCCTGCGCAACATTTACATCATTCTGATGATTATCACCACGTTGTGGCTGGGATTCTTGGGATTTCTCGATGACTATATCAAGATTTTCCGCCGCAGCAAGGATGGGCTGAAAGGCCGTTACAAGATAGTGGGGCAGCTGTCGATAGGCTTCATTGTGGGGCTGACACTCTGGCTCAGCCCTGATGCCGTGGTGCGCGAGAATGTATCCGTGCCGCAGCATAATCAGCAAGTGGTGGTGAAGCATAACCCTGAGGCCGTGAAGTCGTTGCAGACTACCATTCCGTTTGTGAAGAATCACAACCTGAACTACTCGCAGGTGATGGGCTTCCTGGGCAAGTACAAGGTGGCAGGCGGCTGGGTGCTGTTCGTGCTGATGACCATTCTCGTGGTGACCGCAGTGTCGAATGGCGCAAACCTGAACGATGGCATGGATGGCATGTGCGCAGGCAACTCGGCCATTGTGGGCGTTGTGTTGGGCATATTGGCCTATGTCTCATCGCATGTCGGCTTCGCCTCTTACTTTGATATCATGTACATTCCGCACTCTGAGGAGTTGGTGGTCTTCCTCTGCGCGTTTGTTGGTGCTATGATTGGCTTCCTGTGGTACAATGCCTATCCGGCTCAGGTGTTCATGGGCGACACAGGCTCGTTGGCTATCGGCGGAGTCATTGGTGTCTGTGCCATTATCATTCATAAGGAGTTGCTGCTGCCCATTCTGTGCGGCGTGTTCTTTGTCGAAAGCCTGAGTGTCATCATTCAGACCCAGTGGTTTAAGCTGATGAAGCGGAAGGGCAGACGCGTACGTGTGTTCCGTGCCACGCCTATCCATGATAACTTCCGCCGGCTCGACTCCCAGCTCGACCCCACTTCCACCTACATCTTGCGCGGCTGGCCGAAACGCCAGTTCCATGAGTCGAAAATCACGTTCCGCTTCTGGATAGTCACTATCATCTTGGCGGCACTGACCATTATTACACTGAAAATCAGGTAATCCCACATACTTCAACTTATCACACCAACAGGAGAAATGAAAAAGAGAATAGTCATATTAGGAGCAGGCGAGAGCGGAGCGGGTGCTGCCGTTCTGGCAAAGAAGGAAGGATTCGATGTGTTTGTGTCAGACATGTCGAAGATAGCCGATAAGTACAAGAAGATGCTTGATGAGCGCCAGATAGCATGGGAAGAAGGTCAGCACACTGAGGAGCGAGTTCTGTCGGCTGATGAAATCATCAAGAGCCCGGGTATTCCTGATACGGCTCCGATGGTCAGCAAGGCCATAGAGCGCGGCATTCCCATTATCAGTGAGATAGAGTTTGCCAGCCGTTACACCAACTCGAAGATGATTTGCATCACCGGCTCGAATGGCAAGACCACCACGACTTCGCTCATCTACCACATCTTCCGGCAGGCGGGCTATGACACGGGGCTGGCCGGCAATATTGGCCATTCCTTGGCTTTGCAGGTGGCAGAAGAGCCGCACGAGTACTATGTCATAGAACTCTCTTCGTTCCAGCTTGACAATATGTATCAGTTCCGCGCCAACATTGCCATTTTGCTGAACATTACGCCAGACCACCTGGACCGCTATGACAACAGCATGCAGAACTATACCGATGCCAAGATGCGCATTATCCAAAATCAGACCCCGCAAGATGCCTTTATCTATTGGGCTGATGACCCTGTGGTGAGCAAAGAGCTGAAGAAATATGATATCAAGGCCGTTCAGTACCCGTTCTCAGACGTGAAGAAGCTGGGTGTCATTGGCTATATGGAAGAAGGGCAGTACAAAATCGAGAAACCCGTTCCGTTCAACATGGAACAGGAAAGCCTGAGCCTGACTGGGCGGCACAACATCTACAACTCGCTGGCAGCAGGTATCGCCGCCAACATTGCCGGCATCAGGAAAGAGGTTATCCGCAAGAGCCTGAGCGATTTTCCCGGTGTGGAACACCGTCTGGAGAAAGTGTGCGATGTAAGGGGCGTACACTATGTGAATGATTCCAAGGCCACCAATGTCGATGCTTGCTGGTATGCGCTGGAGGCCATGAAGACCAAGGTGATACTCATTGTGGGCGGCAAGGATAAGGGCAACGATTATTCGCCGCTGTTCCCCCTGGTGCGCGAGAAGTGTTCGGCGCTGGTCTATCTGGGTGCCGATAACACCAAGCTGCACGAGAACTTTGACCAGTTAGGCATTCCCGTGCGCGATACCCACTCCATGAAGGAGTGCGTGGCCGCCTGCTATGAGCTGGCACAGCCCGGCGAGACCGTTCTGCTGAGCCCCTGCTGCGCCTCGTTTGACCTTTTCAAGAATATGGAAGACCGTGGCGAGCAGTTTAAGACGCTGGTGCGCAACTTATGAATGACAGGAAATGACAGAATAACGCGGGAAATCCCGCAAAGCAGACAAGTACAATGAACAAGAAAATAGGCAACATATTCAAGGGAGACAAGGTCATCTGGATGGTGTTCTTCTTCCTTTGCATGATTAGCATTGTTGAGGTATTCTCGGCTTCGAGCAACCTGACCTACAAGAGCCAGAACTACATGGGCCCCATCACCTACCACATTGCCACCATTCTGGCAGGGCTGGTTGTGGCGGTGCTGATACTGAATGTGCCCTGCCGCTATTTCAAGCTGATGACCCTGCCGATGATAGCCATTTCCTTGTTGACGCTTGGCTGGGTCTTAGTGGGTGGCGAGAGCATCAACGGTGCCAATCGTGTCATTCCCCTGCCTTTCGGCCTGTCGTTCCAGCCTTCCGAGATAGCCAAGGGAACCATGGTGCTGGTGACAGCCCAGATTCTCAGTGCCATGCAGCGCGAGTCAGGTGCTGACAAACAGGCATTTAACTACATTCTGATAATTCTTGTACCGATAGCGTTCCTTATTGGCATTGAAAACCTCTCAACGGCGGGCCTGCTGTTCATAGTAATCATCATGATGCTGTTCCTGGGGCGCGTACCGATGAAGCAGATGGGCCGCCTGTTCGGCGTGTTGGCAGTGCTGGTGGCAGCATTCCTCACGTTGGTGCTGACCTTGGGCAGTGTCGAGGGCGGCAGTGAGCCTGACCGCCACCTGACGGAGACTACGGCCGAAACTGCGCCTGACTATGAAAAAGATGCCATCAAGTCGGGCGGCGTGTTCCACCGCTTTGCCACATGGCGCAACCGCATAGTCAAGCACCTTGACCACAAGGAGGTGGCAGCCGAGGACTACAATATCGCCGAAAACTTTCAGGTGGGGCATGCCAACATTGCCATTGCCTCTTCAAACATCATTGGCAAGGGGCCGGGCAACTCGGTTGAGCGCGACTATCTGCCGCAGGCGTTCTCTGACTTCATCTACGCCATTGTCATTGAGGAGATGGGTATTATCGGCGCTGTGGCCGTGGTGTTCCTCTACATTGTGCTGCTCTATCGGGCAGCGCGCATTGCCAGCCGATGCGAGAACAACTTCCCTGCCTTCTTGGCCATGGGGCTGGTCTTGCTGCTGGTGGTACAGGCCATCTTCAACATGATGGTGGCCGTGGGGCTGGCGCCGGTGACTGGTCAGCCGCTGCCGCTCATCTCGAAGGGTGGCACGAGTACCATTATCAACTGCGCCTACATGGGAGCCATTCTCAGTGTCAGCCGTTCTGCCAAGATGAAGAAGGAAGTAAGGGAAGTAAAAGTTAAGGATTAAGACGTAATGATGGATATGGAACAGGAGATAAGGGTCATTATCAGCGGCGGCGGCACGGGCGGTCATATCTTCCCGGCCATTTCAATAGCCAATGCCATCAAGGCATTGCGCCCTGATGCCAAGATACTGTTCGTGGGTGCCCTGGGGCGCATGGAGATGCAGCGGGTGCCTGCTGCCGGCTACGAAATCAAGGGCTTGCCCATCAGGGGATTCTACCGCCCGCTGTGGAAGCCTTCAAACATAGGCGTTGCCATTGACTATCTGAAAAGCAAGTGGCAGGCCAAGACACTGCTGCGCCAGTTCCAGCCTCATGTGGCCGTGGGCGTGGGCGGCTATGCCAGCGCTGCCGCCTTGGGTGCCGCAAACAGCCTCGGCATTCCAACGCTGATACAGGAGCAGAACAGCTATGCCGGCCTGACCAACAAGCAGTTAGCGCAGAAAGCCGAGAAAATCTGTGTGGCATACGATGGCATGGAGCGCTTTTTTCCCGCAGACAAGATTATCAAGACGGGAAACCCCGTGCGGCAGGCGCTGCTCGATGCGACCATTTCGCGCGAAGATGCCATTCGCAGCTTTGGTCTCGACCCGGCGAAGAAGACCATCTTGCTGGTAGGCGGCAGTCTGGGTGCCCGCACTATCAATGAGAGTGTCTTGCAGCACCTTGACCTGGTGAAAACTTCGGGCGTTCAGTTCATCTGGCAGACCGGCAAGTACTATAGTGCCGACATCAGCGAGCAGCTGAAGGGCCGCGAGCTGCCCAACCTGAAGGTCATGGACTTTATCACCGACATGGGAACGGCCTACCGTGCCGCCGACTTGGTCATCAGCCGTGCCGGTGCCAGCAGCATCTCTGAGTTCTGCCTCATAGGCAAGCCAGTCATCTTAGTGCCCAGCCCCAACGTGGCCGAAGACCACCAGACCAAGAACGCGCAGGCCCTGTCGACCAAGGGTGCTGCCATCTATGTGAAAGATGCTGACGCGCCCGCCACACTTTTACAGTTGGCAGTCGACACGGTTGCCGATGCCGCCAAGCTCTCAGACCTGAGCAAGAACGTGAAACTGTTGGCCTTGCCCGACTCGGCCGACATAATAGCCAAAGAAGTTATCAAATTAGCAAAAGCATGAAACAGATAAAAGCAGTATATTTCATTGGTGCCGGCGGCATAGGCATGAGTGCCATAGCCCGCTACTTCATTCGCCGTGGGCTCGTGGTGGCAGGCTATGACAAGGTGCCCACTGACCTGACCCGCCGGCTGGAGAAGGAAGGCATGCTCATTCACTATGAGGAGAATGTCGACGAGATTCCACACGCCTGCCGGCAGCAGGCTTCCTGTCTGGTGGTCTACACGCCGGCCATTCCCGCCGACCACAAGGAATTGGTCTATTTCCGCGAGAACGGCTTTGAAATCCAGAAGCGCGCCCAGGTGTTAGGCACGCTGACCCAGCAGATGAAGGGGCTTTGCGTGGCCGGCACCCACGGCAAGACCACCGTTTCCACCATGTGCGCCCATATCATGCACCAGAGCCATTTGGACTGCAATGCCTTCTTGGGCGGCATCTCGAAGAACTACGGCACCAACTACATTCTCTCTGAGAGCGAGTACGTGGTTATTGAGGCCGATGAGTTTGACCGTTCTTTCCACTGGCTGCGCCCGTGGATGAGTGTCATTACCTCTACCGACCCTGACCACCTTGACATCTACGGCACAAAGGAAGCCTATTTAGAGAGCTTCCGCCACTATACCGGGCTGATTCAGCCAGGCGGCGCGCTGATTGTTCACCGCGGGCTGGAGATGCAGGAGGCGTTGCAGCCCGATGTGCGGCGCTACGACTACGCCCTGACTGAAGGCGATTTCCACGCCGAGTCAATCAAGATAGAGAACGGCGAGATTACCTTCGACTTCATCTCGCCAATCGAGACTGTCAGGAAGGTGCGCCTGGGGCAGCCGGTGCCCATAAACATTGAGAACGGCATTGCCGCCATGGCCATGGCTCAGCTTAATGGCTGCACGGCAGAGGAGCTGCGCTACGGCATGCAGACCTACGGCGGTGTGGACCGGCGCTTCGATTTCAAGATAAAGACCCCGGAACTGGTCTTGCTGAGCGACTATGCCCACCACCCGAAGGAGATATGGCAGAGTGCGCGCAGCATTCGCGAATTGTATCGCGACCGCCGCATTACGGCCATTTTCCAGCCCCACCTTTACACCCGCACCCGCGATTTCTATCAGGAGTTCGCCGATGCGCTGAGCCTGCTCGACGAAGTCATACTTACCGAAATCTACCCTGCCCGCGAGCAGCCCATTGAGGGTGTCAGCTCACAGCTCATCTACGACCGCCTGCAGCCCGGCGTAACGAAGCAGCTCATCTGCAAGGATGACGTGCTGCAGCTTGTGAAGAGCCGCCCGTTTGACGTGCTGGTGGTGTTGGGTGCCGGCGACCTGGACACCCTGGTGCCGCAGATGGTTAAGATTCTGCAGCCCCCGGCAGCCCGCACGGCTCCGATGAAATAGTCAGAAAACAAAGAAAGAACTGCCACGTATGAGTATCAACTGGAAGAAAACAGCTATCATAGCGCTCGATGTTGTCATTGCCGTCTATCTGGTACTGGCCGTAACGGCATTCAACCAACCTGACGACCGGGCAGCCATCTGCTCGGCGGTGAACATTGACATTACCGAGGCCACGGCCACCGGCTTTCTCGGCCCTGTTGAGGTGAGGCGGCTGCTGGAGCGCAACAATCTCTATCCGTTGGCTCAGCCCATGCAGTTTATCAGCACCCGCCAGATAGAAGAGACGTTGGAGAAGAGCCCCTTCATCGAGAACGCCGAGTGCTACAAGACCCAGGGCGGACACATCTGCATCAGCCTTGACCAGTGCCTGCCTGTAATGAGAATCATGGCCGACAACGGCGACAACTACTATCTCGACGACAAGGGCGACATTCTGCCCAGCTCGCACTTCACCTCTGACCTGATTGTGGCCACAGGCCACATCACCCGCAGCTACGCCCAGCGCCAGCTGGCACCCATTGCCCGCCAGCTGATGGACAACCGCTTCTGGCAGAGCCAGATAGAGCAGCTGCACGTGCTGGCCGACGGCTCGCTGGAGCTGATTCCCCGTGTGGGCGACCACGTGGTCTACTTAGGCACACCCAGCCGCATACCGCTGAAGCTGGAGCGCCTGCGCAAGTTCTACCAGTACGGCCTGACCCATGCCGGCTGGAACCGCTACGAGCGCATCAGTGTCGAGTTCGACAATCAGATTATCTGCACGAAACGCAAGAAGACAAAACCGAAAACAAGGGAAACGCAAGACAATAGTTAGTAAACACATATCTCGTAAAAATCGTAAATATCATGGTGCCAGCAAAGGAATTTATTGTAGCAATTGAGTTCGGCTCATCAAAGATGACCGGTATCGCGGGAAAGAGAAATCTCGACGGCAGCATCAGCGTATTGGCTGTGGCGAAGGAAGATTCCTCTACGTTCATCCGCAAGGGTGTGGTCTACAACATCGACAAGACCGCACAGTGCCTCAAGAGCATCGTTAAGAAGCTCGAAACCCAACTAAAAACCCAAATCACTAAAGTGTACTTAGGCGTTGGCGGACAGTCAGTGCGCAGCGTTAAGAATGTCATTTCCAAAGACCTGCCCGCGGGCAGCATTGTCACTGACAGCATGATTGACACCCTGGTCGATGCAAACCGCAACATGAGCTATCCTGACCTGGAAATCCTGGACATTGCCGTTCAGGAGTACCGCGTAGACCAGCAGTTGCAGATAGACCCCGTGGGCATTCAGTGTACACACCTTGAGGGAAACTACCTGAACATTCTCCAGCGGAAGGCTTTCTACACCAGCTTCAACAAGTGCTTCGAGTTGGCTGGAATCCGCATAGCCGAAATACTCGATGCCCCGTTGGCGCTGGCCGATGCCGTGCTGACTGAGCCGGAGCGCCGCTCCGGCTGTGTGCTGGTCGACATAGGTGCCGACACCACCACGGTCTCTGTCTATTCGAAGAACATTCTGCGCCATCTGGCAGTCATTCCCTTAGGCGGCAACAACATTACCAAGGACATTGCCTCACTGCAAATGGAGGAGAGCGATGCCGAGAAGATGAAACTCAAATATGCCTCGGCCTATACTGACAATAACGATATTGACAACACACTGAAATTCAGCATCGACCAGGACCGGCAGGTGGAGAGCCGCCGTTTCATAGAGATTGTGGAGGGGCGAGTAGAGGAGATTGTAGAGAATGTCTGGTATCAGGTTCCAAACGAGTATTGCGACAAACTGCTCGGCGGCATTATTCTGACTGGCGGCGGTGCAAACATGCCTAACATCGAGTGTGCCTTCAGAAACCACACCCATGTCGACAAGATACGTGTGGCAAAGTTCGTGGAGAAGAGTGTCACGGGTGGCAACGATGACATTAAGTCGCACAACGGCATGATGAACACCGTGTTGGGACTGCTTATCAAGGGCAACCAGAATTGTGCCGGCAATGCCATAGACCCGAATGACATTTTCGGACAGCAATCGGTACAGGCCGCCGATGATGACGACCGCCCAGTCCGCCGCGCAGGTGAAATACCTGCTGGCGTGGTGCTTACTGCAGCAGAGAAGCAGAAGGCGGAGGAAGAGGCTCGCAAGAAAGAGGAAGACCGCCAGAGGGAAGAGGAAGAGGAACGCAAGAGGGAAGAGGAAGAGGAACGCAAGAGACGCGAAAATAGCCTCTGGAACAAGTTCAAGAAGAGAGCCAAGGATTTTGGCAAGACTATCATCAGCCCGGAAGATGAGTAGTTCCTTTCCCGCAGTTACTGCATAGTATATTACCAGCATAACATTCACAAAAGAAGACAATCATGGAAGAAAATAACAACACCCCAATGGATATCCTGGACTTCGGCGCACCCGAAAAGGAACGTAGCATTATCAAAGTTATTGGTGTAGGCGGCGGTGGCGGCAATGCTGTCAACCACATGTACCGCGAGGGTATTCACGATGTGACCTTTGTGGTCTGCAACACCGATGCACAGGCACTCAACGACTCGCCCGTGCCTGTTCACCTGCAACTGGGCAGCGAAGGTCTTGGAGCCGGCAACAAACCCGAGAAGGCACGGCAGGCTGCCGAGGAGAGCCTTGAGGATATTAAGGCCATGCTTAATGACGGCACACGCATGGCTTTCATTACCGCAGGCATGGGCGGTGGCACTGGCACAGGTGCCGCCCCGGTCATTGCCAAGGTTTCAAAAGACATGGGCATACTGACGGTTGGCATTGTTACCATACCGTTCAGATTCGAGGGAGTCAAGAAGATAGACCAGGCGCTCGACGGCGTGGAGCGTATGGCAGAGAATGTCGACGCGCTGCTCGTTATCAACAATGAGCGCTTGCGTGAGATTTGCCCCGACCTCTCGCTCATGACGGCCTTTGGAAAAGCCGACGACACGCTCTCGGTGGCGGCCAAGTCTATTGCCGAAATCATTACCGTTCATGGACTTATAAACCTTGACTTCAACGATGTGAAGACGGTGCTGAAGGATGGCGGCGTTGCCATTATGTCAACGGGCTACGGCGAAGGTGAGGACCGTGTCAAGAAGGCTATCGACGATGCCCTTCACTCGCCGCTGCTCAACGAGAGCGATATCTTCAACTCCAAGAGAATACTGCTCAACATAGCCTTCAACGAAGAGAAGGGAGCTAACGACCACTTCATGATGGAAGAGCTGAATCATGTCAATGACTTCATGGACAAGTTTGGCAGCGACTTTGAAATCAAGTGGGGTGTGGCCGTTGACCCCGAACTGGGCAAAAAGGTCAAAGTGACCATTCTGGCCACAGGTTTTGGCATCAGTAATGTCGATGGCATGGAAACGCGGCTGAAGAAGCATTCACAGGAAGAGGCCAACCGCATAGCTGAAGAACAGGAGAAGGCTGCCCAGCTTGAAACACGCCGTGGGCGCTATTACAACAATGGCAACGGCACAGGCACGCGCTACAAGCGCCGCCCGCATATCTACCTTTTCAGGGCAGAAGACCTTGACAACGATAATGTCATCTCGGCGGTGGAGTCGATTCCAACCTACAAGCGCACCCGCGAGATACTCGACAGCATCAACTCGCAGGCAGTAGAGTCAGCCGACAAGTCGGCCGATGCTCCCGCAGAGCCCATTCAAGGTGTTATCAGCTTTGTTTGATATATAGATGGAGAAACTGCTTGACGGAATAAAGGGCACTGTTTACGGACAAGCCATTGGCGATGCACTCGGGCTGGGAACTGAGGGCATGACCGATGAGGACATGGCATGGAAATATCCCAACGGCATCAGGCACTACAGCGAGATATTCCAGGACAACCACCGTAAGAGATGGAAGATTGGCGACTGGACTGACGATACGGACATGATGCTCTGTATTGCCAGTGCCGTTATAAAGGACAAAGGTGTGAATCTCACCAGCATTGCCCGCAACTTCAAGGAGTGGTCTATGGGTACGCCAATGGGCATTGGCGAGACCACATACAAAACCTTGATGTTTAGTGATTACGTGGACAGACCTTTTGAGGTGTCAAGAAAAGTCTGGGAACTGAGCCGCCGACAGATTGCCCCCAACGGCGGACTGATGCGGACTTCAGTTGTCGGCCTGTTCCCGAAGGCTGTCGAACAGTGTGCTGCTGACATCTGCAGGCTGACCCATTACGACCCTCGGTGCGTGGGCTCATGTGTCATTGTCTCAGAGCTAATCCATGCTCTGGTATATGGTACTCCTGTGCCCACGTATCATCAGATGCTGGATATTGCCCGGCGATATGACGACCGTATTGTTGAGTTTATCGACCTGTCAATGAATGCTGACATTAGGGCCTTGCAGTTACAGGATGCCGATTCTGTAGGTTACACTCTGAGAACGCTGGCGGCCGGCTTGTGGGCATACTGGAATGCGCAATCGTTTGAAGAAGGTCTGTTGGCCGTGGTTAATGCTGGTGGAGATGCCGATACCAATGCGGCTGTGGCCTGTGCAATACTCGGTGCAAAGTTCGGATTCAGCGCCATTCCCCAGGAATATGTGGATGGGCTGATATACCGGGAACAGCTGGATGCTGTTGTTTCAGGGTTGGCGGAAATGTTTGTGCGGTGATACAAATAGAAAGAGGATGAAGCAGGTTGGTGATATGAAGTTATATGTCTTTGAAAAAATAAGCTAACCTTTTCCTTTATCGAAAGGTTAGCTTATTGCTTGCTG
>JAFLSH010000210.1 GCA_022511055.1 Prevotella sp.
AAGAAATACATTGACGAGTGCGGTGCCGCCAACTTCTTCGGCATCAAGAACAACACATACGTGACCCCGGAGTCTACCTCTATTCTGCCCTCTATCACGAACAAGAGCCTCATGCAAGTGGCAGAGGACTTGGGGCTGAAGGTGGAGCGCCGCCCGATTCCCGAGGAGGAACTCGAAACCTTCGAAGAGGCCGGCGCCTGCGGCACGGCGGCTGTCATTTCGCCCATCTCCTACATCGACGACCTTGAGACGGGCAAGCGCTATGACTTTGGCGAGCAGCCGGGGCCTGTTTCGAAGAAACTCTTCGACACGCTCCGCGGCATTCAGTACGGCGAGATTGAGGACAAGCACGGCTGGACCACGGTAGTCATCGACTAACCGATTCATACAAAGGCTTTTACATTCATTAAATCAGTTTGACTATGGCCAATATCTCTAATCAAGTACTGAAGAACCGCGCGCTCGGAAACCTGCAAGGCAACTGGGCTGATGCGGCTATCGTGACGTTGGTGTTCTATTTCATCTCCCTGATTCTGACACAGGGTGTCAGTGCGTTCATAGGGAATGATGAGGCGCGGCTGTCTTTCGCTCTGCTCAGCGCGCTGGTCTGCATTCCGCTCTCATGGGGCTTTGCCGTGATGTTCCTTGACTTCATTCGCGGCGGCAGGCTGGCGGTGGGCAAGCTGTTCGATGGCTACAGAAGCAGCTGGCTGCGCATCTTCACCACCTATCTGCTCATGGAAATCTACATTTTGCTCTGGACACTGCTGCTCATTGTGCCGGGCATTATCAAGAGCATTTCCTATGGGCTGACATTCTTTATCCTGAAAGATAACCCCGAACTGAGCAATAATGCGGCCATTGAGAAGAGCATGCGCATGATGGAAGGACACAAGATGGAGCTTTTCATACTCTACTTGAGCTTCATCGGCTGGTTTCTCCTTTCCCTGCTGACGCTCGGCCTGGGTTTCCTCTTCCTTGTGCCATACATTTACACCACGCTGGCACACTTCTACGAACAACTGAAAGAGGAGGAAAATGGGTAAAGGCAAACTGGCGAAATTTGCCGACATGGAGTCTTACGAGAACGTGTTCCAGTGTCCGTACTCGGCACTGGAACACGTTCCCGATATTCAGCAGTGGGCCTATGAGCTGAGAGGCCGCTGGCGCGACACGTATTTCAAGAACTCGAATCCCATTGTGCTTGAACTGGGGTGCGGAAAGGGGGAGTACGCCGTGGAACTGGCACGAAACTATCCTGACAAGAACTTCATAGGCGTTGACATCAAGGGCGCACGCATGTGGACCGGGGCCACGCAGGCCCTGAAGGAAGGGCTGAAGAACGTGGCATTCCTGCGCACGAACATTGAAATCATCGACCGATTCTTTGCCGCCGATGAGGTGCAGGAGATATGGCTCACGTTCAGCGACCCGCAGATGAAGAATCCGCGCAAGCGGCTCACCTCGACCTGCTTCATGGAGCGCTACCGCCGCTTTCTCGTTGACGGTGGCCTTATACACCTGAAGACCGACTCTAATTTCCTGTTTACCTACACCACCTGCATGGTAGAGAAGAACGGGCTGCCCCTGGAGTTCCGCACGGAAGACCTGTACCATGACGAAAGCTCGGCCAGCAATGTCGAGCCGGCCACGCTGGCGGTGCAGACCTACTACGAGTCCATGTGGATGGCGCGGGGGCTGAACATCAGGTACATGAAGTGGCGGCTGCCGCACGGCGGGGCGCTCGAGGAGCCTGACGTGGAGATAGAGCTGGATGACTACCGCTCCTACCACCGTGCGAAGCGAAGCTCGCTTGACAAGGCAAAATAGAAAAACGACTGATAACCCCATAAACAGACAGCAAAAGAAGATGGAATTATATCCGAAACTCATCATAGACGCACTGGCAACCGTGAAGTATGCCGGTACGAAGAAAAACCTGGTTGAGAGCGGCATGGTGGCCGACCAGCCAGCCATCAGCGGCAACCAGGTGAAGGTGGTGCTGGAGTTCCCGCGCGACACAGACCCGTTCCTCAAGTCGACCGTGAAGGCTGCCGAGGCAGCCATCAAGTACCACTGTGGCAAGGACCTGGAGGTGGAAATCGTGACGGAGTTCAAGTCAACGCCCCCCCCGAAGGTGGAACGCCTGTTGCCGGGCGTGAAGAACATTATTGCCGTTAGCTCCGGCAAGGGCGGTGTCGGCAAGTCTACCGTCTCGGCCAATCTGGCCATTTCGCTGGCCCGCCTTGGCTATCGCGTAGGGCTGCTCGACTGCGACATCTTCGGCCCTTCGATACCCAAGATGTTCAATGTAGAGGATGCCCAGCCCTATGCCGTTGAGGTAGACGCGCGCCGCCTCATCTGCCCCATAGAGCAGTATGGGGTCAAGCTGCTCTCCATCGGCTTCTTCGTAGCGCCCACCACTGCCACCCTGTGGCGCGGCGGCATGGCCACCAACGCCCTGAAGCAGCTCATTGGCGATGCCGACTGGGGCGAACTCGACTACTTCATACTCGACACGCCGCCGGGCACCAGCGATATTCACCTGACACTCTTGCAGACGCTGACCATCACGGGGGCTGTCATTGTGTCTACTCCCCAGCAGGTGGCGCTGGCCGATGCCCGCAAGGGCATTGACATGTATCGCAACGACAAGGTGCGGGTGCCCATACTTGGCCTTGTCGAGAACATGGCGTGGTTTACCCCTGCCGAGCTGCCCGAAAACCGCTACTACATCTTTGGCCGCGAGGGCTGCAAGCAGCTGGCCGATGAAATGCAAGTTCCCCTGCTGGCTCAGATTCCCCTTGTGCAGAGCATCTGCGATAGCGGCGACAAGGGCGAGCCCGCCGCATTGAACGTTGACACCATGACCGGGCAAGCCTTCATCAATCTGGCTCAGGCGGTCGTAACCGTAGTCAATCGTATGAATAAGAAGTAAGAAGCGAGACGAAGGTCGGCAAACGCTCCCTCGGGTAATGTGGCATCTTATGGTTTTGCTGCCAAAAGGCGGCTTTTTCTCCTGAAAACTCATGGAGTTTTGGAAAATACTCAGTGCTTTAGCCGAAAAACTCACGGAGTAATTTTGCTAAAGCACTGAGTAATTTCTGTAACTCGCCGCTTTAGCCGAAAAACTCCCCACTTTAGCCGAAAAACTCGCCGAGTTTTCCCATATAGCCCCCATTCACCCAATTTTCTCTATTAATCCCGTATTCCCCACACCCTGCCACAGCCAAAAAGTTTCCTTACGCGCGCGCATGCGCGTAATGATAGGGAAAAAATTATATGGCCTACACCCTCGACACCCTCAATATTTTGCTGTTGTAAGTGCTTGATTTTCAGCATGTATTTCAGACTAAAGTGGGTGCAGGCAGGGGCAGATACCCAACACCCACACCGACACCCCATGCACGAATGGAGGTGTAGGTCAGGCATTACGACTTTTGATTTTGTCTCATGGTTTTGATTTTGTCTCATTTATCCGTAATTATCTGATATATAGCTTGTTATGTTGTAATTTGGTGTTCCGCTTGGTGCAGGGGGTGTCGCGGGTGTAGGGTAAGTAATATGTTTAACTACTATAATATATATACGCGCGCGCACGTGATAGGACTGCTTATGTCTTCATCATGTCAAATTGACACGGGAATGAGAAAGGCCCCGAAACGGAAGGCTGAGCGGTTGTCGGCTTGTCACACGGTGCGTTATTCTTTAAAAAATCTTATATTTGGCACGGTTGTTGCTGATATCTATGGTAAATAATGTAACTTTGCGACAAAATTATTCACTTAAATAGAAAAAGAAATGGATTACAAGGAATTATCAAATTCAATTTCACGGGAACGTGAGTTTGAGGCTTCGGCAGCCTTCCCGGTACTCATGCGCAAGGTCTATCTTTGGATGACATTGGCGCTGGTCATTACGGGCTTTACCGCCTATTATGTGGCAACTAACGAGACGTTGCTGACCGCTATTATGACAAATAGCGTCTTGTTCTGGGGCATGCTCATCGCCGAGTTGGCACTGGTGATTGGAGTGAGCGCAGCCATACAGCGGCTCTCGCTGACCACCGCCACGCTGATGTTCGTGGCCTATTCTGTCCTCAACGGCGCCACCCTGTCGTTCATCTTCCTGGCCTATACGGCATCCAGTGTGGCCAATGTGTTCCTGATTACGGCGGGCACGTTTGGGGCAATGGCGCTCTTCGGCTATTTCACGAAGACAGACCTCTCGTCGATGGGCAAAATCCTGATGATGGCACTCATTGGCATCATCATTGCCACCATTGTCAACATCTTCACGAAGAGTGCCGGGCTGGCCATGATTCTCAACTATCTTGGCGTGTTGGTCTTTGTCGGGCTTACAGCCTACGATACCCAGAAAATCAAGCAAATGCTCTTGTTGGCACCTGATGCGAGCGAAGGTGCGCAGAAAATTGCACTCTTGGGGGCACTCTCGCTCTACCTCGACTTCATCAACCTCTTCCTGCATCTGATTCGCATACTTGGCGACAGAAGAGAGTAGTTTGCTGACAGA
>JAFLSH010000211.1 GCA_022511055.1 Prevotella sp.
TTCAGGTCGTTCTTCTGTGCCAGCAGCACCTTCTCCTTCAGTGTCTCCGGGGTCTCCTTGTAGTATTCGCGGCGCTCAGAGTGGCCGAGAATGACATACTCAGCGCCGGTAGACTTGACCATCTCTGCGCTGACTTCGCCCGTGTAGGCACCCTTCTCCTTGTCGGCGCAGTTCTCTGCTCCCAGGCCGATGACTGACTTGTCAAGAATCGGGGCAATGCTTGCCAGGTGGATGAATGGCGTGCAGATGACCACACCGCAGTTGGGCTTGTCAGCCTTGAGTGCTTCGTTCAGCTCCTTTGCCAGAGCAATTCCGTCTTGCAGGTTCATGTTCATCTTCCAGTTGCCTGCTACAATTTTCTTTCTCATGTTTCTATTGTCTTTTTTATTTTTATTTGGGTTGTTGTTATTTTTATTCTTCGGTAGGTGTGGTAGGTGTGGTAGGGGCGGCGGGGGCAGCGGGGCGCTTGCGGCGCAGCCACTTTGTCCACATCCACAGGCGGTCAGCCACGGTCAGCAGCACCAGGGGCAGCACAAACCACAGCAGGATGCGCAGGATTCGGCCGGGGATGGTGTTGTCGGGCATCTGGCCGAAAGGCAGCCGTTCCAGGGGCTGCGCGCTGAGCGACTCTTCGATGACCGGCAGGTCGTTGTGGCTCCACTTGCGGATGACGGTGCCGTTCTTGAGCAGCACCAGCCCCGGGTTTGACCGTATGATGGTCTTCAGCGTTATCTCATCTGTGATGCAGAAGGGATACTCCGCTCCTGTCATCTCGCGCCAGCGGGCCATGTTCCGTTCCGTGCTGGCTGTCAGGCAGTAGAACTTGTAGCTGTGTTCCTGGGCGTACTCATAGAGTTCGTTGAGCAGGTCAAGCCGCGAGTCGTCTGCCTTCTCCAAGTGTGGCGACACGAGCAGGAAGACGTAGCTGCTGTCGCTCAGCACTTCCTCTGTGATGTCATCGCCCGTGTCGGCGAGTGTCACGGAGAAATCGTGTATGGGCGGCACGTACCCCTCGGCTGTCTGCACGGTCTTGGTGTCTACGAACTGCCACGTGGAGTCAGGGTAGTTGTCGGCCGTAAACTCCTGTCTTACCCCGTCTTTCTCCATGATGAACGTGGTTTCGAACTGCGGCTGCGGCGCGCCCTCTGGTATTTCCATGCCCTGCTTGATGTTAGCTCCTACGTGGTAGGGGCGGAAGTCGAACTGCGGCAGGTAGTAGAGCGCCAGCCCCGAGACGGTCAGGATGAACAGTGCCGAGTAGTTGATGACAATCCACTGGTTAGTCTCGCTGACGAAGCGGAACATCTCGCCCGGCCACCGCACCACGACGACGGCTGCGGCGAGCAGCACGACATTCTTCCAGAAGGTCTGCCAGTTTGTCAGCACCACGGCATCGCCGAAGCAGCCGCAGTCGCTGATGGGGTTGCTCAGTGCCAGCCAGAGCGTGAGCGGTGTCATGACCACCATAATCAGTAAGATAAGTCTGGATGTCAGCCGCCGCTGAATCGCAAACAGCAGGAAGATGCCGAGGCAGAACTCCACTGCCGATTGTAGCACCGAGGCCCCCAAGGTCACCATGTCTGGCACCAGGCCGCCTAAGTGCATCGCCTCAAGATAGTCGGCGATTTTGTATTGTGTGCCCAGCGGGTCGACGGCCTTTACGAATCCCGAAAGGATGAAGACGACGGCCAGCAGCAGCCGGGCTATGTTGACTATTACTTTCTTCACGCAGACAGTTTTATCAGACCGAACACGGCATAGTTGACAATATCCATGTAGTTGCCCTCGACCCCTTCCGACACCAGGGTCTCGCCGCTCAGGTTCTCTATCTCCTTGATGCGCTCAATCTTGGTGAGTATCAGGTCGGTGTAGGAGCTGACCCTCATGCCGCGCCATGCCTCATCGTAGTCGTGGTTCTTCCGTTTCATCAGCTCGAGGGCGGCCTGCGCATAGTGGTCATACAGCTGCATGGCTCCTTCGTTGCTGATGTCGACCGTGTCGGCAAAGCCCTTGGCCACCTGTATCAGCCCGACGATGCCGTAGTTGACGAGCGCAACGAACTCCGGCCTGATGCCTTCGCCCACCAGGCTTTCCTTCTTCAGCTCCAGCGAGCGGATGCGCTTGGCCTTGATGAACAGCTGGTCGGTGAGCGCCGTTGGGCGCAGGATGCGCCACGAGGCACGGTAGTCGTGCAGCTTCTTTTCGAAAAGCGCACGGCACTCCGCCATGGCCTGCTCAAATTCGGCATTAGTCTGTTCAAATTTGTCCATATCAGGGTGCAAAGTTAGTCAATTCTTTTGAATTAACCAAAAGATTGCTCATTCTTTTTGTTTCTGATGGATATATCGTATCTTTGCGCCCAGCACTTCATATTGCGTTTGCAGCGAGTCGCGCCTGATGCGCATCTTGGTCAGCTGGGTCAGCTCCTCGGGCGTGGCCCGCAGTTCTTGCTTGTCTTTTTCCACCTTTGCCTTCAGGCTCTCGTACTCGCGGCTGACGGCCTGCAGCGCGCTGTCGACGACGGCCAGCTCCTCTTTCGAGCGCTTCAGCTCTATGTCCTGATAGAGCCTGAGGGCGCGCTTGCGGGTGTCGATGGCCTCGGGGTAGACCTTGCGCAGCGAGTCGATGCTGATGAGCGCCAGGTCGTAGCGCCCCTGCTCGAACTGGGCGCTGGCCTGAGTGAGCAGCGCCTCTGCCTCCTTCTGCCTGCTGTTGTCGGCGCAGGCTGCCACCAGCACGCAGAAGGCAATGAAAAACAGATGTCTCATGGTTGAATTTAGTTGGTTTCGGCTGCAAAGTTACAAAATAATTCTTAATTCTTAATTCCTAATTCTTATTTTCTTTGTACCTTTGCACCCTCAAAGACGAAAAAAGCCGACAATGAAGTTATATTCCGATGAAGAACTGGCGGAAATACTCGACCAGGAGATATTCCGCCTGATAAGCACCGCCGCCGACCGGCTGGGCGTGGAATGCTATGTCGTTGGGGGCTACGTGCGCGACATCTTTCTGGAGCGCCCCAGCGACGACATTGACGTGGTGGTGGTGGGCAGCGGCATTGAGCTTGCCGGCGAGCTGAAGCGCATGCTCGGGCGCAAGGCATACCTGTCAGTGTTCAAGAACTTCGGCACAGCGCAGCTGAAGATTAAGACACAGGGGGCAGCCACGGCGGGCGGCGGCCCGGCGTTCACGGAGGTGGAGTTCGTGGGGGCGCGCCGCGAGAGCTACAGCCACGACTCGCGCAAGCCCGTGGTGGAAGACGGCACGCTGGAGGACGACCAAAACCGCCGCGACTTCACCATCAATGCCATGGCCATCTGCCTGAATGCCGCCCGCTTCGGCGAGCTGGTCGACCCGTTCAACGGACTGGCCGACCTGGAAGACGGCATCATTGCCACGCCCCTGGAGCCCGACGTGACGTTCAGCGACGACCCCCTGCGCATGATGCGCTGCGTGCGCTTTGCCACGCAGCTGAACTTCAGCATTGAGCCTGAGACCTTCGAGGCGCTGGAGCGGATGGCCGAGCGCATCAAGATAGTCAGCGGTGAGCGCATTGCCGTTGAGCTGAACAAAATCATCATGTCGCCCCATCCCAGCATCGGCTTCGACTATCTGCAACGCTCGGGGCTGCTCAGCATTCTGCTGCCTGAGCTGGCCATGCTCGACATGGTGGAGACAAAGAACGGCCGCGCCCACAAGAACAACTTCTACCACACGCTCGAGGTGCTGGAGAACGTGGCGGCGAAGGCCGGCAGCAGCAAGGCGCCGGGCGAGGCGGGCGGCGAGGCCGCACCCGACGACCGCCCTGCGGGCATGGGCGAGCTGTGGCTGCGCTGGGCGGCCCTGCTGCACGACATAGGGAAGACGAAGACCAAGCGATGGGATGCCGCCGTGGGCTGGACATTCCACAACCATAACTACGTGGGAGCCAAGATGGTGGCCGACGTGTTCAAGCGGCTGAAGCTGCCCTTGGGGGCGGAGATGAAATACGTGCAGAAGCTGGTCGACCTGCACATGCGCCCGCAGGTGATAGCCGACAGCGAGGTGACCGACTCGGCGGTGCGCCGCCTGCTGAACGATGCGGGCGACGACATCGACGACCTGATGACACTGTGCGAGGCGGACATCACCTCGAAAAACGAGGTGCGCAAGAAGCTGTTCCTTGAGAACTTCCGCATGGTCAGGGTGAAGCTGGCCGACCTGAAGGAAAAGGACTACAAGCGCCTGTTGCAGCCGGTCATAGACGGCAACGAGATTATGCAGCTGTTCAACTTGCAGCCCGGCCCGACCATCAAGGTGCTGAAGGATGCCATGAAGGAGGCCGTGCTGGACAACCGGGTGCCCAACGAGCGCGAGCCGCTCCTCGCCCTGCTCAACGAGAAAGCCCGCGAGCTGGGGCTGCTGGGGCAGTCGCCCCCTATGTAGCACCCTGTGGAAACGCCGCGAGTGCTGCCTGAAACGCCATGACTTTCGACCAAAAAAGCGGCACTTTAGCTGAAAAAAGCGGCACTTTAGAAAAATTACTCCGTG
>JAFLSH010000212.1 GCA_022511055.1 Prevotella sp.
CCGCAACCACCCGAGCATCGTGATGTGGTCCATCGGCAACGAGATTCCCGAGCAGGGCTCGAAAGACGGTGCCGAGATGGCCCGCCACCTGCAGGACATCTGCCACCGACTGGACCCCTCGCGCCCTGTCACGCAGGGCATGGACCGTGCGGAGAGCGCGCTGAAGAGCGGCTTCGCTCAGGTGATGGATGTGCCGGGCTTCAACTATCGCGTACACAAATATGAGAACAACCTCAAGCAGCTGCCGCAGGGCTTCCTGCTGGGGGCTGAGACGGCCTCGACCGTCTCGTCGCGCGGGGTCTATAAGTTCCCCGTAGTGCCTGCCGCCGCCGACTCGAAAGAGGGGCGCGCCAGTCACCGTGACGGCCAGTGTTCAAGCTACGACGTGGAGTGGTGTTCGTGGTCAAACCTGCCCGACGACGACTGGGTGTGGCAAGACGAGAAGGACTGGGTCATCGGCGAGTTCGTGTGGACTGGCTACGACTACTTGGGCGAGCCCACCCCATACGACGAGTACTGGCCGGCGCGCTCGAGCTATTTCGGCATCTGCGACCTGGCCGGTATCCCCAAAGACCGCTACTACCTCTACCGCTCGAAGTGGAACAAGGAGTCGCACACCATCCACCTGCTGCCCCACTGGTCGTGGGGAACGGCGGGGCGCGGCAAGCGGGGTGCGGCGGCCGGCCGCATCGGGCAGGTGACACCCGTCTACTGCTATACCGACTACCCCGAGGCCGAGCTGTTCGTCAACGGCAAGAGCCAGGGGCGCATCCGCAAGAATCCCGCCGAGCGGCTGGACCGCTACCGCCTGCGCTGGAACGACGTGAAGTACGAGCCGGGCGAGCTGAAGGTCGTAGTTTTCGATGAAACCGGCCAGAATTGCGGCGAACAGGTGGTCAGGACTGCCGGCGAGCCGGCGGCGCTGCGGCTGGAGACGTGGGCGCAACACAGCCCCTCGACCCTGGTGGCCGACGGCGAGGACCTGGCTTTCGTGACCGTGTCGCTGGTTGACGGCGAGGGCACTCTGATACCTACCGCCACCGACCGGCTGCGCTTCGAGGTCGAAGGTGCCGGCAAGTTCCGCGCCGTCTGCAACGGCGATGCCACCTCGCTGGAGCCGTTCACGGAGCCGACTATGAAGCTGTTCAGCGGCCAGCTGGTGGTCATTGTGCAGGCGGGGCGCCAGACGGGCGACCTGACACTGAGGGTCTACGACGACGAGCGCGGGCTGAAGGCCGAGAAGCGGTTTACCGTTACCGCGCGGGCAGCAGTGCCCATGGTGCGGATGATGCGCCGATAGCCCACTGCGCGGCCACAGACTACAGACTGACACACACAGGAAGAAACAGACATGATTATTACGACAATGAGAAAGTGCTTTTTCATTGGGATGCTATCCCTCGCGCTCTCAGCGCAAGCCTCCACTACGCTGCCGCTCAAGGGCAACGTGGTGAAGCCCAGCGACCGCCATATCAGGTATGCGGGCCGCATCAGCTTCCAGAATCCCGACAGGCCGGCATGGAACTACCCCGGCATACAGATAGTGGCCGCCTTCGAGGGCAGCAGCGCCAAGCTCGTCTGCAAGCCCGGCAGCGGCTACTTCATGGCGCAGATAGACGAGGCAGAGCCCTTCAAGGTGGCGTTCCGCGGCGAGCGCGACTCGGTGGTCACGCTCTGTACGGCACTGCCCAGGGCGCGCCATACGGTCAGGCTGACGTACTGCATCGAGGGCTATGAGTTCCGGCCGGAGTTCTGGGGCTTCGTGTTCGACGGGCCGGTGGCCGATGCGCCCCCGATGCCCGACAGAATCATCGAATTCATCGGCAACAGCATCACCTGCGGCTACGGCAATGAGTCGACCGACAAGCTGGACCACTTTGAGTACGAGACGGAAAACCACTACCACAGCTACGCCCAGATGTGTGCCCGCGCACTCGATGCGCAGGCGTGGATTGTGGCGCGCAGCGGCATAGGGGCTTATCGCAACTACGGCGGCCCGAAGGCGGGCACGCCCGACTCGAACATGCCCGTGCAGTATGAGTACACCGCCTATGCCACGGAGTCAAGGCTGCGCCAGAACGGCGGACTTGACGGCGAGAAGTGGGACTTCGGCCGCTGCCGGCCGCAGGTGGTGTGCATCAACTTAGGCACTAACGACCTGTCGACCAACAACTACGATGTGCGGCTGCTGAAGCAGGGCTATCAGCGGCTGCTGCGAATGGTGCGCCAGCATCAGCCTGCGGCCAAGGTGGTGCTGCTCTGCGGCTCCATGCTGGGCGGCAAGGAGCTGGAACTGGCACGGAAGACGCTCGACGAGGTGGCGGCCGAGGCGCGGCAGGGCGGCGACGGCGAGGTCTACCGCTTCGACTTCACGCCCCAGACGGGCGCGCTGAAGTACGGGGCCGACTTTCACCCCAGCCTGTGGCAGCATGAGCTGATGGCGGCCGAGCTGGGCGCTTATCTGCGCCAGCTGATGGGGTGGTTCTGACTGAAAACACAGCTTTCCCGACCAAGAAGATGAACGAGACGAAGAAAGGTTTCATACAGCTGCATCTCAGTGTGCTGCTCGCTGGCTTCACGGGGCTGTTCGGCCGGCTGATTACGCTGAACGAGGTGGACATTGTGTGGTATCGCATGCTCTTCACCAGCTGCATTCTGTTGGTGTTCACGGGGCTGCCGCGCGTGGGCTGGCGCAAGTTCATGCAGCTGTGCGGGTGCGGCGCGCTGCTGGGGCTGCACTGGATGCTGTTCTACGGCAGCATCAAGGCTTCCAACGTGTCTATCGGTGTCATCTGCTTCTCGCTCATCGGCTTCTTCACCGCCCTGTTGGAGCCGCTGCTGACGGCGAAGCGCTTCTCGTGGATGGAACTGCTGTTCTCGCTGATTACGGTGGCTGGCGTGCTGTGCATCTTCTCGCTCGATGCCCGCTACCGCTACGGCATCATGATTGGCGTTGCTTCGTCGGCCGTCTGTGCGCTCTATGCCATCTGCAACAAGAAGGTGAGCGCAGAGCTGCGCAGCCGCACGGTGCTGATGTACCAGATGTCGGGCGGCCTGATACTCGTTTCCGCCATCATTCCGCTCTACCTGGTGTTCTTCCCCTCGCAGCAGCCGGTGGTGGTCATTCCTGAAGGCACTAACCTCTGGTTTATGCTTTGCCACGCCCTGTTCTGCACCGTGGGCATGTATATCTTGCAGATACAGGCGCTGAAACGCCTGTCGGCCTTCACGGTCAACCTGACCTACAATCTGGAGCCCTGCTACACCATTGTACTGGCGTTCATCATCTTCGGCGAGGGGCGCGAAATCAACTTCTCCTTCTATCTCGGCATTGCCCTGATTCTGCTCAGTGTGCTGCTCCAGTCGTTCAGGGCATGGCATGCCGCTTCGCACAAACAGCAACGAATATCATAATAATCAGAACATGGAACAGACAGAACGCATCAGGCAGATGGAGCTGCAGCTCGACCGCGCCTCGCAGGCCGTCATGGAGCTGTCGGCAGCCATCGAGAAGTACGCCGGGGCACAGGAGGCCATCCAGGCGCTGCGCGACTACTACGCCAGCAACGAGTGGAGACAGGACTTTGCCGACGACGAGGCCGGCCGGCTGCCCGCGGATTTGAAGCGTGGGGTGCTGTCGGAAGACGGCATCTGGAACATGCTGTCAGACAGCCGCGAGCTGAACATCAGAATGCTGGAAACGGCGACAGAGGCGCTCAAGCGGGGCTGAGTGGCGTGCTGAGTGTTCATATTATATAGCAAATCCCACCCTTCTAATGTGCCATTATCGCGCCATTATCGCCGCTCTGTGCGCTGATAGGCCAGCCGCTCTGCACCATCGGACAGATAGATGATGCCGCAGTAGCTGAAGCCGTACTTAGTCAGGGCGTGGCGCATGATGACGTTCTGCCGGTGGGTGTCAATGCGGATGTTCGTGGTGCGGCGGAAGCAGTAGTCAAGCACAAACTTCAGGATGCCCCGTGTGTCGGGTGCGCTCGCTATGCGGTGAATCACGAAATATTCGCCCTGCGTGTCGAGCCATTCGCCGTTATATATTTGCCCATACGTTGAATCTGGCCCTTCGATGAAGGCGAAGGTCGCCACGGCCACGCCGTTATCCTCCACGATGTAGCTGTTCCCGTCTTCGATATCCAGCAGAATCGTCTCTCGCCGCGGGCTGCCGTCAGCCCACTGCTCCATGTTGCCCACGGCCCGCATCTTCTGCCGCCCGCACTCTATCAGCTCCATGATGCGGGGCAGGTCTTCCTCCGTTGCCTGCCGGATAGTCCGTTTCTTGTCCATTGGCGCAATTAATCTTACCGCTAAATCTTACTGCGGCGGCGAAGATACGCATTTTTTCCCAAACCGCCAAATGGTTTACGCAAAAAACTTGCGCGCGGTAGGGTGTAGTAGGTTTAGTAGGTGTGGTAGGTGCAGTAGGTATAGTAGGCCGCCGCTTCCCTACTGAACCTACCGCACCTACTAAACCTACAAAAACCTAC
>JAFLSH010000213.1 GCA_022511055.1 Prevotella sp.
AAGCGGTCGCCCCAATAACTGAGCATGCGCTCGTAGAGCTTTTGCTCCGCAGGGGAATGCTGGGCATGCCAAAGGCGCTCATGAGTGAGCTGGTCGGGCATGTACTGCTGGGGAGTGAAGTGGCCGGGGTAGTCGTGAGGATATTTGTAGCCATCGTTATAGCCCAACTGCTTCATGAGCTTCGTGGGGGCATTGCGTATGGGCAGCGGTACGGGCTGGTTGCCTGTGCGCCGCACCAGGTCAAGGGCGGCATCAATGCCAAGATAGGCCGAGTTTGACTTGGGCGATGTGGCCAGATAGACGGTGGCCTCAGCTAAGGGTATGCGCCCCTCGGGCCAGCCTATCTTTTGTATCACGTCAAAGGCCGTGTTGGCGAGCAACAAGGCATTGGGGTTGGCCAGGCCGATGTCCTCGGCGGCAGAGATGACAAGGCGGCGGGCTATGAACTTGGGGTCTTCCCCACCCTCTATCATGCGGGCCAGCCAGTAAAGGGCGGCATCAGGGTCGGAGCCGCGAATGGACTTGATGAAGGCCGAGATAATGTCGTAGTGCATCTCGCCGTCTTTGTCGTAAGACAGCGGATTCTGCTGAAGGCAGGCGATGACCAGTTCGTCTGTAATGACAATGGGCGGGGAGTCCGGCGCGGGGGCAGCCTCCTCGTCCGCCTGAACGTCTGCGGATTCCTGACTGTCAGAAGATGCAGGGGGGGCGGCCTGTTCCATGCCGTTGTTAACCACCAGCTCGAGAATGTTCAGCAGCTTGCGGGCATCGCCGCCGCTGAAGCGAAGCATGGCATCGGTCTCGCGGAGTTCTATGTGGAGCTGCTTCAGATAGACATCGGTCGTAATGGCGTGGTGGAGCAGCCGCAGAAGGTCGTCTTTGTCGAGCAGCTTGAGAACGTAGAGCTGGCAGCGCGAGAGCAGCGGCTGAATGACCTCAAACGAAGGATTCTCGGTGGTGGCACCTATCAGCGTGACAATGCCGCGCTCCACAGCGCCCAAGAGCGAGTCTTGCTGCGACTTGGAGAAGCGGTGAATCTCGTCAATGAAAAGTATGGGCGAGGCTTCGTTGAAGAAGCGCCCCTTCTGGGCCTTCTCAATGACTTCCCTGACATCCTTGACCCCGCTGGTGACAGCCGACAGCGTGTAGAAGGGCGTTTGCAGGCGGTTGGCAATAATCTGCGCCAACGTGGTCTTGCCGACCCCCGGCGGCCCCCAGAGAATGAACGAGGAGATGCGCCCGGCGTCAATCATACGCCGGAGTACAGCCCGCTCGCCAACCAAGTGCTGCTGCCCGATATAGTCGTCGAGCGTGCGGGGTCTGATGCGCTCTGCAAGTGGTTGTGCCATGAAAACGATGGCAAAGTTACACTTTTTTGATAGAATTACAAAAAATAATAAGTAAAAAACTTGTAAAACCCGAATAATCTCGCTACATTTGCACCAAGAAATCAAAACTACGAACTAATGGTAAAGAACTCTGAAGAGAAAAAGGCATTGACTATCAAGTCGTTGACAAAGAGCAGTGTGTGGGATATGCAGGAAAATGACATCTTCCGCATGTGGGAAGCCTGCGAAAAAGACCCCGAAGTGCGCGAGAACGTGCAGCACTACCAGGACATTATCCGCTCGGCTTTCATCATAGAAGAGGTGAAGTCTGACTCGCCCAAGGTGCGCGAGGCTTACGAGAAGCAGGGCTACAAAGTGACCGCCGTGAAGCTCGATGAGAACGCAAAGGTCATCTGGGCGCTGAAGAAGAAGCCCATCATGCGGGTGACAGACCTCTCCTACGAGAACATCCGCCACATCACGGCCGCCAAGCTGATAGAGGTGCTTGACCGCAACTTCGGCGGTGGCTGGGATTCGCTTTCGCAGTCGATAAAGGACATCATCGAGAGTGGATTTGACATTTCGACCACCACGCTGCCCAAAGACCGTCTGCACAAAAAGGGCGGCATGTATGAGAAGAAGGTAGAAGACGGCTATGAAGTGCTTGAAGTGGCCAAAGGCACGTGGGTTGAGGCCATATTTGCCAAGCTGAAGCCCGAGGCCGAGAAGCCGCGCATGAAGTTCAACACGTATGGCGAGAAGGAAACGGATGAAGAAGAAGATGTCGTCATTGAGGATAACTACAACAAGCCTGATGAAGATGATGTGGAGATAGAAGACCCGAATGATGATGAACTGAACGAAGACAACTACTCGACCATGATGGACTTTGGCAGCGAAGAAGACGTAACGGCCGATTCGCTGGAAGACTATGCCGATGAGTAGTCTGCAAGAACATTAACCCCATAAACCAAATAACAATGAACATCCCCGCAGTTTTCTGGCTCGTGCCCGTTTCGTCGGTAGTAGCCCTATTCATGGCGTGGTTTTTCTTCCGTCAGATGATGAAGGAAGATGAAGGCACGCCCCGCATGCGCGAGATAGCCGGCCACGTGCGCCGTGGCGCTATGGCCTATCTCAAGCAGCAGTACCGCGTTGTCGCCATCGTCTTTGTGGTGTTGGCAATCCTGTTCGCCTTCATGGCCTATGTGCTGAAGGTGCAGAATCCCTGGGTGCCATTCGCCTTCCTGACTGGCGGCCTGTTTTCCGGCCTGGCCGGCTTCTTCGGCATGAAGACGGCCACCTATGCCAGCGGTCGCACCGCCGCCGCTGCCCGCGAAGGGCTGAATCGCGGTCTCCGCGTGGCTTTCCGCTCAGGTGCCGTGATGGGATTGGTGGTCGTCGGGCTTGGCCTGCTTGACATTGCACTTTGGTTTCTCATCCTCTCGGCCGTCTACACCGAAGGCAGTATCGCTCTTATCACCATCACCACCACTATGCTGACCTTCGGCATGGGTGCCTCAACGCAGGCGCTGTTTGCCCGCGTAGGCGGCGGCATCTACACGAAGGCTGCCGATGTGGGGGCTGACCTCGTGGGTAAGGTGGAACAAGACATTCCTGAAGATGACCCGCGCAATCCCGCCACCATTGCCGACAACGTAGGCGACAACGTAGGCGATGTGGCAGGCATGGGAGCCGACCTCTACGAGAGCTATTGCGGCAGCATCCTGTCAACGGCCGCCCTTGGTGCTACGGCCTTCGCCATGAACGGTGACATGCAGCTGAAAGCCGTCATCGCCCCTATGATTATCGCCTCGGTAGGCATCTTCCTCTCTATTATCGGCATCTTTGTTGTCCGCACCAAGGAAGGGGCTGGCATGCATGACCTCTTGCGCTCGCTGTCGTTGGGCACGAATCTCGCAGCCGTACTCATTGCCTGTGCCACGTTCCTCATACTCTGGCTGTTAGGGCTCGACAACTGGCTGGGCACTTCGTTCTCAGTCATCACGGGCCTCGTTGCCGGTGTCATCATCGGTCAGGGCACAGAGTACTATACCAGTCACTCCTATAAGCCGACACAGCAGATAGCCGAAGCCTCGCAGACGGGCAGTGCCACGGTCATCATCAAAGGCATCGGCACCGGCATGAACTCAACCATGATTCCCGTCGTCACCATATCGGTGGCCATCATGCTGAGTTACCTCTGTGCCAACGGCTTTGACCTTTCCATGTCAGCCCAATCCATGTCACGCGGTCTCTATGGCATCGGCATTGCCGCCGTTGGCATGCTCTCGACACTGGGCATCACCCTGGCTACTGATGCTTACGGCCCCATAGCCGACAATGCCGGCGGTAACGCCGAAATGAGCGGACTGGAGCCGGAAGTGCGCCAGCGCACCGATGCCCTTGATGCCCTGGGTAACACCACTGCCGCCACTGGCAAGGGCTTTGCCATCGGCTCTGCTGCCCTGACAGCCTTGGCGCTGCTGGCATCGTATGTCGAGGAAGTCAAGATAGCCATGCAGCGCGCCGTAGAGGAAGGTCGCACGTTTGCAGATGCAATGGGCGGAATCTTCGACCCCAGCACAGCCACCATGACTGATTTCATGAACTTCTTCCAAGTAAACCTGATGAATCCCAAGGTGCTTGTCGGTGCGTTCATCGGCGGCATGGCAGCCTTCCTGTTCTGTGGTCTGACCATGGGTGCTGTCGGCCGTGCCGCTCAGTCTATGGTTGAAGAAGTGCGCCGCCAGTTCCGTGAAATAAAGGGCATCCTTGAAGGCACGGGCACTCCTGACTACAGCCGTTGCGTGGAGATATCCACCCGCTCGGCTCAGCGCGAAATGATATTCCCGTCACTGCTTGCCATCGCCATCCCCATCGTTGTCGGCTGCCTGTTGGGTGTCGCTGGTGTCATGGGATTGCTGGTGGGCGGCCTGACTGCCGGCTTCACCTTAGCTATCTTCATGGCCAACGCCGGTGGTGCTTGGGATAACGCAAAGAAAATGGTTGAAGAAGGTCATTTCGGCGGCAAGGGTTCTCCCTGCCATAAAGCCACCATCGTAGGCGATACCGTAGGCGACCCGTTCAAGGACACCAGCGGCCCGTCGCTCAACATCCTTATCAAGCTCATGTCAATGGTCTCTATCGTCATGGCCGGATTGAC
>JAFLSH010000214.1 GCA_022511055.1 Prevotella sp.
GCGACGGCATTCGGCACTCCTGCCCAAAAACGGATGGAATCGGAAGCCAACGTATCACGATATTCGGGGAAATCGAGTTTGAACGGTGGATTGGAAACGATGAAGTCGAACTTCTTTAATACACCGTTGGACTCTTTGTGCGACGGTTCCGTCAACGTGTTACCCTGCACTACATTGGGCAGCGAGGCCGACAAGTTATTTAAGATAAGGTTCAGACGGAGCATTTCGCTCGACTTTTCCGAAATGTCCTGACTATATATTGAGCAGCGGTCTTCGCCTACCTGGTGTGCCAATGCCATGAGCAAAGTGCCTGTTCCTGCCGACGGGTCATAGCAGGTAATACCCCGAAGGTCGTTATCTCTGCCTACCAGCAGACGAGCCATAACCTGTGCAATGGCGCGAGGCGTGTAATACTCAGCATATTTGCCACCACCAGCATTGTTAAAACCTTTCAGCAGATGCTCAAAAACACGCGAGAAGAAATCGTATTTTTCGGCAAACACCTCTTCAAAGTTAAACGATGCCACGTTGCGCATCAGCGACTTGGCAAACTCGTCGCGCTTCTGCGTGTCGGTAACGTATGTTGTTACAGGACTGAAAATGTTGACTTTGCTCTTTCCTGATGTCGTGACAGAAAAGGTTTCGGCATTCAGGTTGGCAATGTCAATGAGTGTAGCATCGAGCATGGTCGAAAAATCACCTTTTGTTGCTGAGTTGTACAGGTGCGACAAGGTGTGCTCGGGTTTCAGCCTGGGAACGGAAGCGGGAAGATAACTAAACAAGTCTTCCACTTCTTCTTCCGTAAAAGTGTCGTACTCGGCATCCCATTTCTCGGCCTTGGCTAAACGCTCCCCATACATTTGGTCGCGCTTGGCTTCATAGCCAAACTTGTCATTGAAGAACTTGTAGAGGAACATTTCCGTGACAATCTTATACTCACTGCCTGTTCCTGCCAGTCCAAATGCGCCTGTGGTGCTTTTCAGGGAGTCTATTAGGGCGATGGTTGCCTCTGTTATGTTGATGTTGCTCATAGTCTTAATATGTGTGGTGATATTGTTGCAGATATTCTGTCGTTATCAGATTGTTAATGTATTTACGGTCTTGCAGGTCTGCCCTGATATTCATGTTTATCAGCTCTTTTCCGACAATAGCGAGAATGTCGCGTTTGAAGGCTTCTTCGTTGTTGAGTATGTTGATGTTCAGGAACAGCATCTCATCGATTGCCGATTTCATCTTCGACAGATTCTCGGCAATCTCATATTCGTGGGCAGAAATGATAGGCCGCTCACGGTGCTTGTTCTCCTCATTCAGTCGTTTGTGGATACGGACAAAGCGCTCATCGCCCTTGTATTTCTTTTTCAGCACATTGTTGCGGCGGTTGATTTCCCTTATCTTCTTCATCACTTCTTCCATGTAGTCAATGCTTTGTCTGGCTTCGCTGGCGCTTTGGGGAACGAAGCCTTTCTTGCGGAAATATTCGCGGAATTCGTCAGCCAGCATCACGTACTGCTCTTCCTTTTGGTCGAAGTTGGCTTCAAACTCTGCCTGCACACGTTCACAGCGTTCTCTGAGGTCGTTGACGATGATGCGTAGTTCCTCGGGAATCCCTTTCTTAAACTCAAAATCCAGTTCAGAAAGGGCGACATTGATAATGCCAGACACGTCTGCCTTGTGCTCTGTGTTTTCAAGCAAGTTGATGCGTTCAATGCGATGGGTTACCTCCGTGATTAAAGTCGGGATAGCCCCCAATGGCAGTTTCTTCAGTTTATCCCTTGTTTCCTCATCGCCAAAAGAGCGCACTTGGTTTATCATGGCTTTGGCTTCGGAGAGGGTGTTGCGCAGTTCATAGAGGCTGTCTTTGGACTTTACCTCATCTATTTCCTTGCGGAACTCTTCCAAATTGTCGGTTGTAAAGTTGAAAAGAATACTTTTCACATGCTGGATTTTCTCCATGACCTCCTCCTTGTCAACCAGAATGACATTTCCGATATTTTGCTCTTGTGGCATTGCATCGTCAGACGTGCGATTCAGTTCGCGCAGATATCTGTCATTCGTAGTCTCAAAGTTTTCCTTAATATTTACGAAGTCAACCACATAGCCATATCTAAACTCTTTGTATGGCCGGTTGACACGGGTCAGGGCTTGAAGCAGCTCGTGACCGTCAAGTGGGCGGCCAAGATATAGTTTCTTCAGACGGGGAGCATCGAAGCCTGTAAGCAGCATCTTGTTTACAATCAAAACATCGACATTCATCATCTTCTTGAAGCCGTCAATGTATTCCTTGCGCTCCAGCTTGTCGCCTTCGTCATGTAGAATCAGCGATGCCGTCAGAGGCTTGTAGTCAGTATGCATTACTATTGGCTCTGCTGCCATCGTCATTTGCTCCTCATAGGGCGGCAGTGTATTTTCAGTTTTAGGGAAGCGCTGCTGCCAGAGTTGGTAGAGTGCGCGTGCTTGTGGATTTGTCTTGCACACAATCATGGCACCAACAGAACTGTCGGCCTGCTCTTTACGAAATCGTCTGAAGTCAGAAATGATGTAGTCGAGTAGGGCGTTCAGATAGCTTTCATGTTCGATGATTTTGTTCTTGTCAATATCACTTTTCTTAACCTCAACCCCTCCGGCAAGTTTGTCCAAGATACTTTCAATCTTTTCTTTATAGACGGTTTCTACTGGTTCTCGCATCAGTTTGCGAGTATAGCCGTCGGCAATGGATTTGTCGTAGTAATAGGTGTGAATGTATTTGCCGAACACACGCCATGACTCGCGTTCCTCTTTGAGAAGTGGCGTTCCTGTCAGTGCAATCTTTACAGAATCCTTGTCTGCATCTAACAAGTTGGCAAGAAAACAGCCTTGCGGGTTATAGCCTCGGTGAGCCTCATCGACAAAGAAAATACGCTGCAAATGGGTATTATAGTTAGCATCAATCTTTACTTTTTGCTTGTCTTCCTTGAACTTTTGGATATTGACGACCATAATTTCAAGTTTTCCTTCACTGTTTTTAGTGATAGTAGGCTCTGTGATATCTTCCATTAATTCATCACGGCTCTTGGCATTACGAACAACAAGACCTCTGGCAGCAAACTCGTCAGTTGCTTGCTCCATCAGGTCTATTCTGTCTACAATGAAATAGAATTTCGCAATGGTATCGCGTTTGGCAAAATAGTCTGTCAGGCTCTTGACCGAATAGTAAGCCAAAGCAGTCTTGCCACTTCCTTGCGTGTGCCAAATGATGCCACTCTTAACGCCCTCGTCTAATTTCTTGCGTATAGCCAGAGAAGCGAATAACTGCTGATATCGCATAATATGCTTTTGCAGTTCTGTTCCTTGTGTACCATCCTCCAAATCAATCTTCTTTTCAACGTACGCAATGCCGTAGCGAAGCAGATATAGGAATCTCTCCTTGCAGAGCATAGATGTCAAGATGCGATTAGTCGGGGTGTCAACTTTCTTGTTGGTCTGGTATTCTTCAAGATTCTTGATGACAATGCAGTTGCGATGTTTGAGTACTTTATTCTCCGTTTCCTCTGACAATTCCTTATAAGGATAGTCACTCACAAAATCTTTGTATTCTTCCCTAAACACATTGAAAAAGGCTTTCTCCTTGGCAGAGCAGCAGTAGAATGCACCTTGTATCGGTACTCGGTTTTCATTGTCATACTCCTGATTGTTGGAGAATATCATCAATTGTGTAATGTTGAAGAAACGCCGGAAGCAATTATTACTCATACGCTCGTTAATACGCTCCCTTTCTGCAAGAATGCCCTCGTGGTTATTGGGCTTCTTTACCTCTATGAATGCCAATGGTAAGCCATTGACAAAACAGACAACGTCAGGGCGAAAACTTTTGCCTGCATCTTTGTTCTCATAAGGAAGTTCTGTTGCTGCGTGCCAGTCGTTGTTGTCTGGATTCTCAAAATCTATGAGTTTGATTCCATTATTTGCAGATAATAACTGATAGAACTCTTTGCCTAAGTCGTCATTGCTTGCAATGCTTGCGATTTTTGAAATGAGCATGTTGGCTTCAGATCTTGACAAATCGGGGTTGAGACGTTCCACGGCTTCCAGAAACACATCGACAATGATATTGGTTTGAGGGTCAATGTTGTCTGTGTTATCAAAGTATGTGTAGCCCAGTTTGCACAAGTGAAGTGCAGCTGGAACTTGAACTCTGGTATTTTCGTTGAAATTACTCATAATTATAATGCTTTGACTAATTTGACCCAATGTGTTTTAGATGGTGCAAAGATACTTATTTTCCTTGTAAAAAAATACACCTTGAGGAAAAAATATGGGTGAACTTAGTAGAAAATAGCATTTTGCAAGGTGTTGGGTCGATTAATAAATCAATTTTAGGCAAAGTTACGAAAAAATATTTGAAAAGCCTTGTTTATGTGAGCTACATTAATGATTCCTTTGC
>JAFLSH010000215.1 GCA_022511055.1 Prevotella sp.
GAGGGCTACTGGGGCTACAACTACAGCGAGGTGTCCATGGCCAACAGCTATCCGTGGAGCCACCGCCAGCTCTATGTCGACCAGTCACCGCTGTTCAACGCCGACAAGATACACACGCCGCTGCTGCTGCTCCACGGCAATGCCGACACCAACGTGCCGCTCGTGGAGAGCCTTCAGATGTTCACGGCCCTGAAGCTGCTGGGGCGTGACGTGGCGCTGGTCGAGGTCGAGGGCGAGAATCACCACATTCTCGACTACCACAAGCGCGAGAAGTGGCTCGCCACGCAGATGGCGTGGTTCCAGCGCTGGCTGAAGGGCGACTCCACGTGGTGGGATGCCCTCTATCCGAAGAAGAACCTGTAGGAGACGGCCGTCAGTCCGCCTTTCCCTTAGGAACAGTTCCCTGTTTTCTCCCCAAAAAGGCGGTGCTTTAGGAAAATTACTCCGTGAGTTTTGCCAAAAACTCACGGAGTAATTTTTCTAAAGCGCCACTTTAGCGACAAAACTCACGGAGTATTTTTCCTAAAGCACCGCTTTTCGCCCGAAAGTCTGGTTGGGGAACTGATTTGGCCGGAAGCTGGCCTGCTGATGTTACATTTTGCAAAGTGTGTTACATGCGGCAAAGTTTTTTCTCTCGCGCGCGTATATAGTAGGGAATCAAGCTGAACGCCCTGCACCCCCGACACCCTCAGCACCCAAGTTGGGTGTCGGGGGTGTCGGGGGTGCAGGGCACTCAAGATGTTTAGCTACTATACGCGCGTACGCGCGTAGAAGGGATTTTTTCGGCTGGCTTTCGGCGCAGCCGCTTTACCATCAGCCGATGGTAATCTCGTATTTCGACATGAACGAACTGCCGGGCAGCAGGTGATTCATCATCGGCTTGTCCTTGAACTCGCCCTGCCAGCCGCGCGGGTCGCCCAGTCCGTACCACGGCTCGATGCAGACAAAGGGCGCGTTCTTCTTGTATGGGCTCCAGAAGGCAATGACCGGGCACTTGTAGTCGACAGTCACCACGGGGTCTCCCTCGCTGTTGAGCAGGGCGGCGCGGTGGGTCTGGCTGTTGTGTATTTTCACCGAGTCGTTGCGGAAGAACGCATCGCTCAGTTCGATAACCCCCATTTCGGCCTCGACAGGCTCTTCCACCATTTCGTGCGAGCCGTCGATGTGGCTCTTCAGCCCGATGAGCGGCGCGGCCGTGTCGAGCATGATGCTGCCGTGCATCTTCTCGCCCTTCTCCATGTCGGGTATGTTGAAGGCGGGGTGGCCGCCAATCTGGAAATGAATCTCGCGCGTGTCGGTGTTCTCCACGTGCCAGATGACATGAATGCGGTTGCCCTCAAGCCGATAGGTGACTGCCAGGTTGAAGTGGTAGGGATAGACCTTCAGGGTCTCTTCCGTGTCGTGCAGGGCCAGGGTTACCTTCTCCTCGCTCTGGCTGACCACCGCAAACTCCGTGTCGCGGGCAAAGCCGTGGCGGGGCAGGTGGTACTCCCGGCCGTCTACGGTGTAGGTGTCGTCGTTCACGCTGCACACGATGGGGAAGAGCAGCGGTGAGTGGCGTGGCCAGTAGTCCGGGTCTGCCTGCCATAGATATTCCTTACCGTTGGCGTCTTTGATGCTCTGAAGCTCGGCGCCCATTTCTGAAACCTTGATGCTGATTTGTTCGTTGCTTAGTTCTACCATAATTTTCTTTGTAATTGTTTTCTGGATGCAAAGATAGCAAAAAATCGGCAAACATCTGTTGCTTTTGCCGATTTTTTGCGGGTTGGGTCTTTATTGCTGCTCCGGCTCCTTTTTCTTCTTCGGCAGGCGCTTGGCTTTCCGCAGTGCCTCGGTGATAATCCATTGCAGCTGGCCGTTGGTGCTGCGGAACTCGTCGGCAGCCCAGGCTTCTATGGCATCCATCGTGTCGCTGTCGATGCGCAGAATGAAGCTCTTGGTTTTCTTCTCAGGCATAGTCAGTCTTTGTTGGTTTGTTTGCTCGCCTCATCCGTTCTTCCTGTGCTTACAGGCTCGGCTGAATCAGTGGTTCAGCGTTCCCGTGTTCACCACAGGCTGGGCCGACTCGTCACCGCACAGCACCACGAGCAGGTTGCTCACCATGGCGGCCTTCTTGTCGTCATCCAGCTCAACGATGTTGTCGGCCGACAGCTTGTCGAGTGCCATCTTCACCATCGACACTGCCCCCTCCACAATCTTCTCGCGGGCGGTAATGATGGCCGAAGCCTGCTGGCGGCGCAGCATGACAGCGGCAATCTCCGGGGCGTAGGCCAGATAGTTGATGCGCGCCTCCACCACTTCAATGCCTGCCAGGGCCAGGCGGTCGTTCAGCTTCTCTTCCAGCTGCTGGTTTATCTCCGCACCTCCGTCGCGCAGGGTCAGCCCCTTCTCCTCTTCGCTTAGTGATGGCACTTCGTCGTCATAGGCATACTGCCCCGCCACTTGGCGCAGGGCGGCATCGCTCTGCACACGCACGAAGCGCTCGAGCGCGTTCATGATGGAGCGCATGTCCTGCCCAATCTGCCCGTTGTTGACACTGGCCATGGTCTGTGTGTCGACTTCGAACAGGGCCTTGTAGGTGTCCTTCAGCTTCCACACCAGCACCAGGCCAATCATGATGGGGTTGCCCGTCTTGTCGTTCACCTTGATAGGCTCGGCATCCAGGTTGCGGGCGCGCAGGCTCACCTTCTTCGTGCCGTAGAAGGGGTTAATCCAGTAATAGCCAGTCCGCTTGATAGTGCCGCTGTACTTGCCAAACCACGTGGTCACGCGGGCCTCGTTGGGCTCAAGCATCATCATGCCGCACCACATGATGATGGCTATTATCAGCAGCACCACGCTCAGTCCGAGCAGCCAGCCGCCGGGAGCGGCGGGTGTGTGGTGTTCGTCTGCCATCACCAGCAGCGCAATGCCGCAGATGATGCCTGCCGTGCTGGCCAGTGTCAGCACAAGATTGATGAACAGGAACAGGAAACCGTTCTGCACAGTTCCTACGAAGTCTTTTTCTTTCATTTCCATAGCTTTGTAAGTTTTTAAATAAAATGATATCAATTTGATATTGCAAAGATATATAGTTTTCTGCATATTCCAATGGTTTTCCGCGTAGATTTAACTTTAATTATGATTGCCGGCAAGCCAAAAACAGCGGCGTATGTGTTGTGTTGGTCGGCTTTTTTCCGTACCTTTGCACCCATGAACGTAGAAGAACTGAACGACAAGCGTATTGCCGTGCTGCTTTCGGGCGGCGTGGACAGTTCGGTGGTGGTCTGCGAGTTAGCGCGCCTGGGTTTCCACCCCGACTGCTTCTATATCAAGATTGGCCCGGAGGAACAGGAGGAGTGGGAGTGCAGCAGCGAAGAGGACTTGGAGATGGCCACCGCCGTGGCCCGCAAGTACGGTTGCCGGCTGGAGGTTGTAGACTGCCACCGCGAGTACTGGGAGCAGGTAACGGCCTACACCATGGACAAGGTGCGCGCCGGTCTGACCCCCAATCCTGATGTCATGTGCAACCGCCTGATTAAGTTCGGTGCCTTCCACGAGAAGTGCGGCCATGCCTACGACCTGATAGCCACCGGCCACTATGCCCAGACCGAGTGCCTGCCCCAGACTCCGGCCGAGGCAGAGGAGACTCCCGGGCTGGCGGGCAAAAACCTGAAGTGGCTCTGCACGGCGCCCGACCCCGTGAAAGACCAGACCGACTTCCTGGCCCAGATTGCCGACTGGCAGTTGGCAAAGGCCATCTTTCCCATCGGCCACTACATGAAGAACGAAGTGCGCGAGATAGCAGAGCGCGAACATCTCGTGAGTGCCCATAGGAAAGACTCGCAGGGCATCTGCTTTCTCGGTAAAATCAACTATAACGACTACCTGCGCCGCTATCTGGGCGAGCAGCCCGGCGATGTCATTGAACTGGAAACCGGGCGGCGCGTGGGTCAGCACCGCGGGCACTGGTTTCACACCATCGGGCAGCGCAAGGGCATGGGCCTGGGCGGCGGCCCTTGGTTTGTAGTCAGGAAAGATGTGGCACAGAACATTGTCTATGTGGCTCACGGCTATGACCCCTCTGAAGCCTACAGGCAGCATTTCCCCATCCGTGCCTTCCACTCGCTGAACGGTCAGATGCCGCCTGAGGAAGTGACCATCAAGGTGCGCCACACGCCCGACTATTTCCCCGCAAGGCTGGAGAAATTGTCGCCTGTGCCGTCTGATGTCCAAAACGCCTTGCAGGGCGAAGGCTGCTACATGGTACATTGCGCTGTTCCCATTCACGGCATTGCGCCCGGCCAGTTCTGCGTGGTCTACGATAAGGCTCACCACCGCTGTTACGGCTCTGCCGAGATAACACTCTGACTTTTATAATGACCCCGCACTTTCCACGCCGAATGGG
>JAFLSH010000216.1 GCA_022511055.1 Prevotella sp.
CCACAGGCCATAGAGGAACAAGACCAAGGCGATGCCCGTGAAGAGCAGCGCACTGCCACGAATGTCAGGGGCAATGCCGGCAATAATGCCGCCGAGCATGGAGAAGCCCAGCGGAATGCTTGACAGAAGGCCGGTGTTTTTCTGGCGGTTTCTGATGGCAATCTCTTCTTGCTGATAGTCATCCCAGACCTGCTTCAGCTGCTGAAGGTCAATGGTGGTCTCCTCTGGCTCGGAAAGGGCATCCCACGGGAAAAGATAGCGCGAGCGGCCAAGCTCCACCTTGTCTTGCGCGGTAACGGTCTTGCGCTCAACGGCCATGCCGTTCACAAATGTTACGTTGCGCTCGTTCAGGTTGCTGATATGCCACTTGCCGCTGCCTGCGGGTTGCAGCGAGAAGTGGTGGCGGCTGACATCCATGGGAACACTGCCGGGCTGTCCGTAGAGCCTGGAACGGCCGTCTGTAGTAACGCACAGCTGTTGCGTTTGAGGGTCTCTGCCTACAATAGTCTCCATGGCGCTCAGAGTCTGGTTTGCATGACAAGCTCCTTGACGGTTTTAAGAGCCTCCTTTGAGACTGGGAGCTGGAATCGGAAATGTTCACAGTCAGACAGCATCAGCACTTGCTTCTGAATGTCTATCACGTAGATGTAGTTCATGTTGACAATGAGCCGCTTGCCAATGCGCATGAACTGCTTGGCATGCTCGCCTAACTGAGAGGCCAATGCCTCTTCTGTGCGGCTGAGGTTCATGCCCAGACAGACCTTGTGGTCGTTGGCATTGACAACGAAAGTGTAATTGCCATCGCTCACGAAATAGACAATCTTCCGAATGTCAAGCCTGAGAAGGCTGTCGCGGGAATTGAAATATACTTTTTGTTGTGTCATTGGTTGTTGTTTGGTTGACCTGGGATGCTGGTAATGGCTGAAAAACAAAGTTGAAGTCCAAGGCGTTTCGGGAGTGTGCGCAGCGCCTGCGAGTGGCATGGAAAAATGAGCAGCCAAACCATTGACCGCTCATTTTCGTTGTTCACTGTTGGCTATCTGGTGTCAACACTGCGTGTCACCTTATGCCTTGTCTTTGGTTTCTTCGTCAATGGCCTTGATTTTCTCGCGCACAAGGTTCATGTCGTCTTTCAGCTTCTGCACCTTGCGGTTCATCTCGTCAATCAGTGAGTTGCCTTTCTTCGAGCTGATGCTGAGGAATCCCAGGTTGTTCTCGTAGGTCTGCACTTCCTGCTTGATGGCCTCGTACTGGCGGAACAGGCGCGCCCGCTCGTTGTCCAGCGCGTTCTCGCCGCGCTCGGCCACTTGCTTGAGGCTCTGCTTGAAATTGTTCAGGCGGCGCTTGGCCACGCTGATGTTCAGCTCCTTGTAGAGCTTGTCAAGCACTGCGTGGTATTCCTTGTAGAGCTTGTCCTTCTCGCGGAACGGAACATGGCCGATGGCCTGATATTCCTCGACAAGCTGCTGGACTTTCTCCTGGAGATTCTCGCCCGTCTCCTCGGCAACGGCCTTCAAACGCTCGATTACGCCGCGCTTCTTTTCCAGATTCTGGCGCTCTTCGTTGTTGACACCGGCATTGGCGGCATTGCGAGCCTCGAAGAACTTGTTGCAGGCACCCAAGAACTCTTCCCAGAGCTGGTCGCCCAGCTTCTTGGGCACCATGCCGATGGTTTTCCACTCTTTTTGCAGGTTGATGAGCTTGTCGCTGGTCGACTTCCACTCCGTGGAGTCTTGCAGCGCCTTGGCTTTCTCAATGAGTGCGCGCTTCTTCTCGGCGTTCTCCTTGAAAGTGTCTTTCAGCCCCTTGAAGAACTCGGCTTTGCGGCCAAAGAAGTCATCGCAGGCAGCACGGAAACGCTCGAAGATTTTGACATTCATCTTTTGCGGGGCGAAGCCGATGGTGCGCCACTCGGCTTGCAGCTCAATGATTTCCTTGGTGTGGCGTTCCCAGTCTGCGCTGCCCTTGTTCTCCTCCTTGGCAATGGCCTCAACCTTCTCGCAGAGGGCTGTCTTCTTGGCGAGATTCTCTTCCTCGCGGGCGCGAATGCCCTCAAAGTGCTGCTGGTGGCGCTTGTTGATAACGGTCGATGCGGCCTTGAAGCGGGTCCAGATTTCTTCGCGCAAGTCCTTGGTTACAGGGCCGATTTCCCGGTATTCCGCATGCAGCTTCTGCAACTGGTGGAAAGCACTGATGACATCGGGCTCTTCGGCCAGCTTCTCGGCGGCCTCGCAGAGCTTGGTCTTCAGCTCCAGATTCTTCTTGAAGTCGTACTCGCGGGCTTCGCTGTTGAGTTTCAGCAAATCGTAGAACTGCTCCACGTACAGCTGATAGGTACGCCACAGCTCGTTTGCCTTCTCAGCGGGCACACTCTTAATCTCGCGCCACTCGTTTTGCAGGGCTTTGAACTGCTGGTATGACTTGTTGGCCTCCTCAGGCGAGGTGACCATTTCCTTGATTTCCTCAATGATAGCCTGCTTTCTCTTCAGGTTTTCTTCCTTTTCGGCTTCCTGTTCCTTGAACAGCTGGGCTCTCTTCTCCTTGATGATACCCATCTCGGCCTTGAAAACTTCCTCTTCCTCATCGGGAACAATCTGATATTGTTCCGGGTCGCCGCCACCGTCGATGTATTCCTTCAGCCTGGCTTCGCGCTCTGCGATATGCAGCTTGTAGAAAGCGGTCTTCAGATAGTCGATTTCCTCTTTCTTCAATGGCTCTTCGCCGTGGGCAATCTCCTTGATGCGCTCCAGGATTTCTGCCTTTGTGGTGTACACCTTACGCTCAACGGCTTCGGCAGCCTCGGCCACTTCGGCAGGCTCGGCCGGCTGTTCTGCTTCCGGGGCCGCTACGGCTTCTGCCTCTACGGGCTGTTCTGCTTCGGCGGCCGCTGGCTCAGTCTCGGCAGCGGGCGTAGTTTCTGCCACAGGGGCGGTTTCTACTTCAGGATTAATAGCTTCCTGCTTGATTTCTTTTTCCTCCGGGTTGAGGATGTTTTCTTGAGAGTCCATATTCCTAACTGTTTTTAGTTACTTTATGGTGAGTTCACACATAATCAATGCCTTGAATGCGCCCGATTAAAAGACGATTCAGGGGTCAAAATTACTTAAAATAATTTTAATAGCCTAATATTTAACTTTTTTTATTGTTTTACACCAGCCGTTTGTGGCGTAAAATCCACCAGCAACAGACGGAAACGAACACGGAAATGAGGAGCGCGAAGCCAAATCCCCATGTCTTGTCTTCCATGAAGTTGACGAGATTCATACCGAAAAACGAGGCGATGAGCGTAGGGAACATCATGATGATAGTGACTGAGGTCAGCGTGCGTATCACGTTGTTCATGTTGTTGTTGATGATGCTCTGGTAGGTATCCATTGTCGATTCCAAGATGTCCGAGTAGATGTTGGTCGTTTCGCGGGCCTGTGTCATCTCGATATTGACATCTTCAATGAGGTCGGCATCCAGTTCGTCAATCTGCAACTTGAACTTCAGCTTTGACAGCAGCGTCTCGTTGCCGCGTATGGAAGTCTGGAAATAGGTCAGCGAGTCTTGCAGACGTGACAGACCAATCAGGCTCTCGTTGTTGACCTCACGGTCAAGGTTGCGCTTGGCCTTGTCGATGAGCATGTTGATTTGCTTCAACCGCTTCAGGTACCATACGGCCGAGGAGAGGAACAGACGGAAAATCATGTCGACATAGTCCGTGAATCCCTCGCCGCGCTTCTGCTGATAAGACACAAAGTCTATCATCATGTTTGTCTCGTAGTAGCAGACGGTGATAGTGACATCGCGCTTGTGTATGATACCTATCGGCACGGTGGTATAGGGAGTACGCGAGCGTATCTCCTTGACATACGGTATGCGCAAGATGATGAGCATCCAGCCATCATCATACTCATAGCGGGCTCTCTCATCGGTATCGCTGATATCCGACATGAAATAGTCAGGAATGTTGAACTTCTCTTCCAGTTCGCGCTGGTCATCTTCGGTGGGGCATGTCACCTGTATCCAGCAATTGGGCTGCCACTCCGTGAGTTGGGTCAGTCCCCCTTGGGTGTTCCAGAATGTCTTCATTGTGCTAATCCTTTTTTCGTTAATGAAATGGTCTTAGCGGCAAAGGGATTAGCAGCCTTGCTCGCCATCCCCCGCCTTCACGAATTGTAATTATCCGCCGGGTAGTCGTCCATTTTCTTGTTACTTTTTTGTTAATACGGGTGCAAAGGTACAAAAAAATCCGCAGAATTGGGCGTTCTGCGGATTTTTTTAACGTTTTTATTTCACTGGCACGTCTTCCAGTGTCTTTTTCAGCAGCTGCCAGAAGGGCTCGACGGTGGCAA
>JAFLSH010000217.1 GCA_022511055.1 Prevotella sp.
GGGCTATTTCAATCCGATATTGCTAAAGGATGTCTTGTAGAATAGAAGCATTTTGTATTTTTCACTATTTTGCCGCCGTTCAGCCAGCTGAACGGCGGCAAAAACTCTATGGCTTTTGAAAATTACTCCGTGAGTTTTGGGCAAAACTCACGGAGTAATTTTCCTAAAGTGCCGCTTTTTTGTCGAAACTCATGGCGTTTTTGGGCAAAAAGTACCGCTTTTTGTCGGTTGTTGCGGCCGGGCACTCAGAACATCCCATGTTCCCTGATGGCCTACGGGGCGCGATGGCCGCCACAACCTCTATCGTTTCAGATAAGCCACGCCTCCGTCTGTTTCCGCTTTCTCCATACCACGATTTTCTTATCAACTATCTGCCCCAAACAAACTTTTCTGCCTCATTCTGCCTCAAAATGAGGTAGAAAAGTAAGCCCCCCACAGGAAACCCGGTGCTTCAGAAGAACAACTCAGGGATATTGCGCACTCTTCAATCGTACTACAGCCGTTCCTTTTTGCCTATTTGATACCATTATCAAATCTCAATAAACAAAAAAGTTCCAAGTTTTTCTATTTTCCTATTTTTTCTATTTTTCCAATACTTCAATTTGATTTTTTCATCGATTTCTTTGTAGTTTGGATTTTTATTTCTATCTTTGCAACGCATAGTGGTAAAAACCACATTGCAGACATATTGTAAAATCGAAGCGTTATGCTTTACTTGCACAGATGAAACCTGAGAAATTTCAATTTGTTGCGCAAGAGAGTATAGTGGTTCGCGCGTATAGCGTGGGCTGTTTATACCATTCATGCAACAAAGGTTTTCTCAGGACCTCATCTGAAAGAGTGGACATAATTAGTGCCACGCTTCAGCGTATAATAAGAAGAAGTTCCTTGGTGGCGCTGCAAGGGGCATGGAGAAAAGAATATGGCTGAACTGAGATTCCCTGTAGCCGAGCTTGAAAAAGAAAAATTTCAAGTCGCCGTTGATATGACATTATACACAAAAGAATCTCTTGTCGCTGCTTGCTACAAATTTACGGACCGCTTTTATGTCCATCAGCAGAGCAATGGAAATTTTGTAAATGTTGTGTTTGAATCAAAAGATGGCAATGCTATTTCAGAAGAAACAGTCAAACACTTTTGTAATGAACTCATAGACCAACAAGTTCGTTATAATGTTAATCAGCAATTTGGGCACATACGCGATTTGATAGTTGAAGAAGCATTTAAGCCTGTAAGCTAATGAATTATCAGATACTCCCTTTCCGCTTCGCTCGTTTCAACGATTCGGAGTACTTGCTAACAAATGATGTAGGCGAGTATATCTTTTTGAGGTATGAAGATTTTGAAAAGTTCATCAATAAAGAACTTGACCCAAAATCGATGGTGTTTCAAGATATTGCCTCGAAGCAGATTGCAACAACAAACAAAATAGAAGATGTTGTGAATATGCTCGCTACAAAGTTCAGAACAAAGAAAAGCATTTTGCGGGATTTCACCAGTCTGCACATGGTTGTGCCAACTTTGCGCTGCAATTCCAGCTGCATCTATTGCCAGGTAGCTCGAAAGAACATGGATGACCACGAAGCCGATATGACAAAGAAAACGGCGAAAAATGTGGTAAAAGCTATTTTTCAGTCACCATCTCCCTGCATTAAAATTGAATTTCAAGGCGGTGACCCGTCGACAGACTTTGAGATGGTGAAGTACATCATTGAAGAAGCAGAATGGCAAAATCTTTTCAAGAAGAAAGAGTTAGGTTTTGTGATTTGTACCAACGTAACGCTACTCACTCCTGATATGGTGAAATATCTGAAGAAGCATAAGTGCGATATATCGACCTCGCTTGATGGGCCGAAAGAACTACACAACACAAATCGCCCACTACAAGACACCACGCACACACACGAAAAGTTTGAAGAGAACATCAAGATGATTCGCGAGATTTGTGGCAACGATAGTGTGTCAGCTTTAATGACCACGTCAAAATATAGCCTTGGTCATTTCAAGGAAATCATCGATGAATATGTGCGAATGGGATATAACAACATATTCCTTCGCGCATTAAACCCATACGGTTTTGCTAAACAATATAAAGACAAGATAGCATACCCTGTAGAAGATTTCATCGACAATTTCAAAGAAGGGCTTGACTATATTATAGAATTAAATAGGCAGGGAATATTTTTTGTCGAGGGCTATGCAGCTTTGCTACTGAAGCGCATACTTACTCCATTTGCTACAGGATTTGTTGACTTACAATCTCCTGCTGGTGTCGGCATAGCTGGAGCAATCTACGATTGGGATGGTAATGTCTATGTTGCAGATGAGGGTAGAATGTTAGCACGTTTCAAAGATTATTACTTTAAATTAGGTAATGTCAATGAAGATAGTTATCAATCAATGTTCAATGGTGAAAAACTCCATAATATCATAGAAAATGCCTGTACGGAATGCCTGCCGATGTGTGCCGATTGCGTATTTCAACCATATTGTGGCGCAGACCCTGTACGTAATTATTCGGAACAGGGCGATATGGTGGGGCATCGACCAACAAGCGATATGTGTAAAAAGAACACTGCGATTCTACACTATCTATTTGAATTATTACAGAAGCATGACCCAGAAATTAACAGGATATTTTGGTCTTGGATAAATTAAGCAAAGCATGAAACAGACAAACGGAATCCCAGTCAATATAAAGGCTGATATTATAGGTCGAATTACCCTAAAGACCAAAAACATCTTTGCCCGCAAAGACGAAATTCTTGTAAAAGCAAATGCAAGTAGTACACCGTCAGGGTATGCCGCCATAATTACCAATACGGAAAAATTCAGCTCTACTAAACCATACGTGTATGGTGTAAAGAATCTGGAACATTTCAATGAGGGAGATGTGGTACTCATCAACCAAAAAGGCGAAATAATCTTTCTTTATGAGATTAAGTCTACACATAATGCTATCTTTGCAACAGAACGTTGCAATCATCGTTGTATTATGTGTCCACAGCCGCCTATTACGGAAGAAGAAGATAAAACACCATTCAACCTGAAACTTATCTCGTTAATAGACAAACACACGAAAGAAATAGGCATCACAGGTGGTGAGCCAACACTTATAGGTGATAAGCTCTTTGACCTTATCAAACAGATTCAGAAATACCAACCAAAAGCAGGCATAAGCCTGTTGACTAATGGAGTGAAGTTTGCTGATAAGTCTTATGCCATGAAGTTGGCTATGTGTAGGCATCACGATTTGCAAATAGATGTTCCAATATTTTCAGATATAGCTGATGAACACAATCGGATTGTCGGGGCAAAGACCTTTTACAAGACTATACAAGGGCTTTATAATCTGGCTTTGTTCCGTCAGCGAATAGGGCTGCGAATAGTTATACATAAACAAACATATCAACGCCTTCCCCAATTAGCAGATTATATCTATCACAATTTCCCTTTTGTCAGCCAAGTTGCATTTTTACAAATGGAAACCACTGGCTACGCCGAGACAAATCTTAATGAATTATGGATAGACCCATACGATTATAATGAAGAATTGAAACAAGCCGTTCTCTTGTTATCTAACCGTGGCATCTGCACTCGTATTTATAATGCGCAGCTGTGTGTGTTACCTGACGAAATAAGGGAATTTGCTGTTAATTCTATATCTGACTGGAAAGATACTTACTTACCAGAATGTGAAGAATGCAAGTTGCGCAACCAATGTGGAGGCCTATTTGCTTCCAATCATAAACATCATAGTATACATATTAATCCATACTTAGAAGACATCACGGCCTCGGCCTGTGTCTATTGATAATTAATTTTATGTTTAACCAATTAAAAGAAAGAGGTTTTATGAAAAGAGCATTGTTTCTTTTAGTCTCTGCCCTTCTTGCGGGAACTACGTATGCTTCGAACTTGAGCAAAGATGTAATTGCAATGGTAACAAGCAACCACGAAGTATCTGTCACTGAGCAGGGGCAATCTCTGATTCTGGAGCAGTCTGTGAACATTCAGACTAATGCGAATACTCACTATTCGCACAGTTCACATCGTTCACACTCTTCTCACAGTTCGCACTCTTCTCATTCATCGCACTACTCAAGTAGATTCTAAGTGAATGAAGATGTCGTCTCCAATTTGGGTGTCATAACTAAATGTTATGGCATCCTTTTTTTTATAAGCCGATATGTAACTGCTTGTACTATGAAATAGCCCCGCAACATGGTTGCGGGGCTTTTTCTGTATCTATCAGCCAACAAAGACTACATAGTATAGTCTTGGCTGTTGAGT
>JAFLSH010000218.1 GCA_022511055.1 Prevotella sp.
TCTTCCGCAGTAGGCTTGAACTCATAAATGTTGAAGCGCGAAACGAGAGCCGGGTCAAGGTCTGTAAGCTGGTACTCCTCGCCGTCGTTGACGGCGGCAATCACACGGCTGCCTTCGGGCAGTGCCTTGCCTGCCAGCTTGCGGTTGAGCGTAAGATCCATGACCGTCTGGAGAATCTCTGGGCGGGCGCGGTTTAGCTCATCGAGGAAAAGAACAATGGGGCAGCCGTCAACGGGAAACCAGTAAGGTGGCATGAAGTCGGTTTGCGTGATTACATTGCCTGTAGCGTCTTTCTTTTCCACCTTTGACGGAAGACCGATAATGTCGCCAGGGTCAGACATCTGTCCGAGGAAAAGCGTTACTACTTTCATGCCTTGTTTCTGGAAGTAGGCAGTAAGTATTTCCGACTTGCCGATGCCATGCTTGCCGATGAGCATGATGTTCTGCGATGCAGGTGTGATGCGAAGCATCTCTTTCAACTCCGTGGTATTCAAAATAATTGCCATAAATAGTAAAGTTTTTTTATCGTTTGTAGGTGTGATAATATTTGATTGCGCTATTGCGCTGAGTGTCAATAAGTGCCTTCAGGCTCTCAATTTGCTGGGGCAGGCGCTCTTGGTAGGATCCCCACCATCCGTCGATGTACACCCCTAAGTTGCTATTGGGAATTCGCACTTTGATTCTTGCACGGCGCTTTTGTTCTTCAATCTTGTAGCTAATGCCCGGGTAGTCTTTCATGGCTTCCGTAAAGATTGCTTTTATAGCCAAGAAAGCCAAGTGCTGTCCTTTTACTTTCTTTGCCGATTCGCGAAACACCTCTTCCCATTCCTGTAGGTATTTGTCAAGATTCTTTTTCTGCCGTACTATCCATGTTGCAATCTCCGCTGCGCTGAATCGAGATATGCATTGTGCTTCGGAATTGTTAATGATAACACGCAGGAATCGACTCGTTCTTTCTATACGAAGGCGGTATATTGGCGATAGTTTGATGACCAGCCCCTCAGCATGTATTCCTCCCTGGATGCAATCATGCTCAATGCAAAATTCTTCATTGGCAATGCCATTGTTGTTGCGCAGATGATTGCAGATTTCTTTCAAAGTGGGGATTAAAATGTCGTACAGCTTCTCTTCCCCGAGGTCGTTTGCCATCTTCATTTTCAGAAAAGAGGCGCGTGCATCGTCAAGACAATAACCCTCTGTCAATGCATGAACAATGTTGTTCTTAATACTGGCATCTGTGTATCTTCTCATACCACTATGTTTTTTTGTTGTTTAATTTGATGTGAATCCTATCGCTGTTCTGTCTGACGCGATTTTCTCTTGCCTGACGAACTTCTTGATTGTTTCCATGTCAACCTCCTGCCCGGTGAGTATGTACTCCATGGTCGACTTGCGGGCAATGTTCTCAATCTCGCCGCCTGTTAGGTCGAACATCTTGGCGAGTTCGTTGGCTTCATCGTCTTGAAGGGTGTCAACCAAAGACTGCCAGATGCGTGCCTTCACTTTCTGTCCGGGCTTCTCAAACTTGATTTTGAAGATGAATCGTCGCTCAAAGGCTTTGTCGAGGTTTGACGTGAGGTTGGTGGTAACAATCATGATGCCCTGAAGGTTTTCCATCTCTTCCAGAAGGATGTTCTGAAGGGCGTTCATCATCTGGTCGGCGCTGTGTTGCAGGTTTTCGAGGCGTTTCGACAGGATGGCATCACCTTCGTTGAGCAGCAGTATGGGCATGACCTTGCTGTTGCTGCAAAGCTGGCGGTAGTTGTTGAATATCTGCTTCAGCTTCGCCTCGCTCTCCCCCACGTACTTGTCCTTGAAATCCGTCACCTGCACCTGAATGATGTCGCGCCCCGTCTGACGGGCCAGCTCATAGACGGTGGCCGTCTTGCCCGTTCCAGGATGCCCGTGCATGAGTACGCACACGCCAGTCCGCATGCCTTTATTCTTGAGGCGCTCCTGAATGGCGGGCAGCTGCTCTTGCGACAGGATGTTGCGGAGGCGCTCCACTTGTTCGCGCTCTGCTTCGTTGTAGAACAGCGCTTTGGGCGCGATGTCCTTGTGCGACTTGGCTCCGTTCATCTTGGGAGTAGTCATGAGGGAGTGGTTCGTGACGGTAACGTCTGCCAGAAGCTCGTTCTTGAGGTGGGCGGTGGCAACATAGCGGTTGGGGTCGGCCATGCCGTCTTCACACTTATGCTCAATCAGGTTTTCGCGGAACAACAGGTGCGTACCATTCTGCATCATCTTGGCGATGCGTTGGAAGTCGGGTGTCGTTGCGCGAGGGTATACAAGTTTTACCTCGAATGGGCCGATGCCTTCTTTGTCCGTACCGAAATAGTTGAAGTAGTCGGCAATCGTAATTATCAGCAACACCATCGCATCAAAGTTCTTGAGGCCAAGCGCCACCTTGCATATCGGCAACTCCTTGTTGGCATTGACCACCTCTTGAATCCAATACTTCTCGTCGCTAAAGAGCAAGTCCTCATCGTCATAACCTGCGGCAATGTGTGTTGCAACTTTTTCAACGAACTCCTGAGTGTCTGCGCACTCCAGAACCTCAGGCTGGAACGGCCGGTTCTCCATCACCGCGGCCACTACGCCTTTTTCCAGTGCGTACCCCTCGTAGACTCCGTCCGACACACAATCCCCCCTATGTTGCAGCCAGCGCTTGCGGAACAGCTCTTCCATGTCGTTGTAGTACATCATCGCCGACAGGCGAGTCAGTCCTAACGCCCTGCCCATTTGCCGGAACGACAACGGCTTGCCCGACTCAATGAGCATTGCGACAACGATGCTCTGTATGGCGTTCAGGCCAAGTTTCTCTGAGAGGTAGTCAAATGCCTCGGCACATCTGACAAACAGGCTCTTCTTCAGCTGGCTCTTTGGCGCATACTCGTTAATCGTGTTGAAGGCATTAACGATAGTCCACTCTGCATGGATGGGGCGCACCTTACTGTCGTCTTCTTCCTCCAGCTCTCTTGGCTCATCGATTTCTCCGAAATCGTCAAAGATTTCATCATCCATCTCTAAATTAAAAGGAAAATTCTTTTTCATACGCTACTATTTTTTAAAATTATTATTTTGATGTGTACTGTTGCCTCTTTTAAAGAGTTCTCGTTATCTGGGTGCAAATATACGGATGACATTTCTGTTTGCCATCAAAATTATACGTATAAAAAAGAAAAAGAATTGTTTGTTACCTTGTTCTCAGCACGAACTTACTTTGTTTCCCCCTTTTTAGCTTGTCCGTTACCATACAGGGTTGGCTCTAATGGATGCAGTTCTAACAACTGCATATCTTCTAAAAGATATTCCCCATATCTTATATAATCGATGATTGATTGGGTTTTAGTAGGTGCGCTGCATAAAGTTTCCAGACAATCTAATAACCCTTGATGCCAAGAAGGAATCAATTCGTTAAATCCGTCTTCTTCATGCGCTCGATAGATATTTTCAATAATGTAAACGGCTTGTTTGATAGTGTATTTCTGTGCCGGTGCTTCGTTGGCATCATTAAATTGCATAAACGTACCATAAGCCTCAACTTCTTCCATAACCTTGTTAAACGGCTCTTCGTTTTCTGCACAAAAAATCATCTTCTCATAGAAATCCCCGTCATCTATCAGGCGATAATAGTGAACGTTGTCTTTTTCTGACAACTTTATTTCTGATTCGTCGACATTAAGAGTTTTACCCGCAAGTGTGTTAGGCATCGGATAGCCATAGTGCTTCCTAAAATAGCGCTCTATTCTGCCACTTACTTCAGCCCAATAGTGCAGCCCAAAGTTTTTGATGTTGTCTTGGACAATACATTGTAGCGCCAGCTTCCCTTCTTTTGATTGCTCGCAACCAATCACCACCATTTTCTTGCTGGTTACGATTCTTCGGTATGTAGCACATGCCATTAGCTTGTTGTTTTTGCCTAAGGCTATAATGAACAGATGCTTCTTTTGGCAAAAATCATAATAGCTACGATAGCCTTTCAAGCCGCCAACATTTTCATGAGATGTTGTTAGCATGTTCCAGACAGGCTCTGCCCATTGGTTGAATCCATCCTCGTCTTCTATTGCAATTAACTCAAACCCATCATTATCATGGTCAGTCGAGCCACTTTTGTTGACGGCTTTTACAGTAGGATTATCCGCAGCCTCATTAAGCTCTTTTCCAGTAATTTTCTCCATTAACAGTTAGTATCTTAAATTTCCCGCAAATATAGAGATTTTTTTTCAAACAACCAAAAAAATGGCAGCAATATTGTTTTGCGGCGGAAGAACGCCATGAATTTTGG
>JAFLSH010000219.1 GCA_022511055.1 Prevotella sp.
ATAAAAAACAATAAAAAGTATGCCAAAATTGCAGTCGATTCAGGAAAAATGTGTAATTTTGTCAGCTAAATGAGAAGTTCTGAGTTACAAAACATCAAGCAGAGGTATAGCATCGTGGGGAACTGCGATGCGCTGAATCACGTACTTGATGTGGCACTCCAGGTGGCGCCGACCGACTTGTCGGTTCTCATCATTGGAGAGAGCGGCGTGGGCAAGGAAATCATACCGCGTGTCATACACGATAATTCGCCCAGACGGCGCGAGAAATATTTTGCCATCAACTGCGGCTCGATTCCCGAAGGCACTATCGACTCCGAACTTTTTGGGCACGTCAAAGGCTCATATACGGGCGCCATCAACGATTCGCCCGGCTATTTTGGCGTGACCAACAAGGGTACGCTCTTCTTAGATGAGGTGGGCGAGCTGCCGCTGGCCACGCAGGCGCGGTTGCTGAGGGTGCTGGAGACGGGCGAGTATATCCCCGTGGGCGGCACGGAAATCCGCAAGACCGATGTGCGCATAGTGGCGGCCACAAACCTGAACATCCGCCAGGCCATCAGCGAGGGGCGCTTTCGGGAAGACCTGTACTATAGGCTGAACTCCATACCCATTCAGATGCCGCCCCTGCGCGACCGTGGCGAAGACATCGTGCTGCTGTTCAGGCTCTTTGCCATGCAGATGGCCGAGAAGTACCGCATGGAGAAGGTGGTGCTGACCGAAGAGGCGGCAGAGGTGCTGCGGCGCTATAAGTGGCCGGGAAACGTGCGCCAGCTGAAGAACATTACGGAGCAGATATCCATACTCAGCAGCGAGCGGAGCATCACGCCGGAGATTCTGCGGAAGTTCATACCCGAAGACCGGCCAAGCACCCAGCTGGCTCCCATCCACCACGACAGCGGTGAACACTCGTTTGAGAATGAGCGCGAGATGTTGTACAAGGTGCTGTTCGAGCTGCGCGGCAATGTCAACGATATGCGGCGGGAGATGAGCGAGCTGAAGAAGCAGATAGACGAGGTGCAGAACAACCCCATGTCTACCATGCCGGCTCCCATGCCGCCCATCCAGCCCCTGCAGCCCATCGTCGCGCCGGCGCTGGAAGATGCCGAGGCTGAGGAGTATGTGGAGCCGGAGAAGGAGCCGGAGAACCTGAACCTGAACGACCTGAGCAAGCAGATGCTGGAGAAGGCGCTGGAGCGCAACAACGGCAACAGGAAAAAGGCGGCACAGGAGCTGGGCATCAGTGACCGTACGCTCTACCGCCGGCTGAAGCAGTACGGGCTTTGCCTGTTCTTCGGGCTGATTCTGCTGCTTTCCACGTCATGCTCAGTCAGTTACAAGTTCAACGGCGCCAGCATTGACTACACGAAGACAAAGACCATCCAGATTGGCGACTTCCCCATCCGCTCCAACTACGTCTGGGGGCCAATGGCTAACATATTCAACAATGCGCTGAAAGACGAGTACGCCAACCACACCAAGCTCTCGCAGGTGAAGCGTAACGGAGACCTGAAGATAGAGGGCGAAATCACCCGCTATGAGCAGCGCAACAAGTCGGTGTCGGCTGAAGGACACTCGGCACAGGTGGAGCTGACAATGACGGTAAACGTCAGATTCACCAACAACAAGAAGCATGAAGAGGACTTTGAACGGCAGTTCTCGGCCTCGCAGTCATACGACTCCAACCTGAGTCTCAACTCCGTGCAAGAACAGCTGGTCACGGACATGGTCAAAGACATTGTCGACCAGATATTCAACGCAACCGTGGCTAATTGGTAAGGAAGAAACAGACAGTACGCACATGATGGAACTGACAGAACTCATCAAACACCCGGAGCAGATGGACCGTGACACGCTCTACGAGTTGCGGTCGCAGCTGGCTCTCTATCCATACTTTCAGACAGCACGCCTGCTCATGCTGCAAAACCTCTATCTGTTGCACGATTCGACATTCGATGAAGAGTTGCGGCGTGCGGCCATCTACATCACTGACCGCCGGGTGCTGTTCCAGATGATAGAGGCTGCCCACTACAAACTCAGCACGCTGGCCTCTGACCCGAAGCGGCAAGAGGGCACGTCGGAGAGCCGTACCATGTCGCTCATCGAGTCGTTCCTAAGCTCCATGCCCAAGGGAGACGAGAAGGAAAGCGCGAAAAAAGCACCCCGCAAGCCGACCCCGGCCGATGCCGCCATCGACTATGTGGCCTATCTGCTGGAAAGTGAGTCTGAGGAAGAGAGGCAGCAGAAGGAAGACATACCGCAGCTCATCGGTCAAGACCTTATCGACATATTCATAAATAATGACAAAGGCAAGCGTGTCTTGAACGAAAACCCGGAGCTGAAACCGCAGCTGGATTCCGACACCGAAAACGAAGGAAAAGAGGGGGAAGAGGGCTATTTTACCGAGACCCTGGCCCGAATTTACATAAAACAGGGCAAATATTCGAAGGCAATGGAGATTATTAAGCAATTAAATTTGCAATATCCACAAAAAAATGCTTACTTTGCAGACCAAATCCGATTCTTGGAGAAATTAATTATAAATAGTAACAATAAACAAAAGTAAAAAATGTACACATTATTAGTTATCCTCATCGTGATTGCGGCAGTGCTGATGATTGGCATTGTACTCATTCAGGAGTCAAAGGGTGGAGGCTTGGCCTCGAACTTCTCATCTTACAACCAGATTGGCGGTGTCCGCAAGACAACCGACTTCATCGAGAAGACCACTTGGGGGCTTGCAGCTGCCATGGTTGTCATCAGTGTCCTGTGCGCCTATGTCGCACCGCAGAGCAGCGGCGCGGGCTCAGTGATGGAAGGTATTGAGAATCCTGTCACCAATCCCAACAACCTGCCCGGCTTCGGAGCCAGCCAGCCGCAAGACGCTGCAGCTGTGCCTGCAACGGCAGACTCTACGCAGAACTAAACCCAATCCTTCTGAGGGAACTTGGTCACAAAGGGCATTGTAATCCTGATTACAACGCCCTCTTTTGGGCTGTCATAGCCCAGCCTCCGCATGCGCTGATTGCTACGGCGCTGCCGGCTGTTCCCCAAACGCGAAATCTGAAAGCAGAGACCAATGAAAACCGTCGGACAAACTGATGGGGTGCGCCCACCTGTGGCAGAAAACGGGCTTGAGCCGGAAACTCACCCGTTTGAGCCGTTCCTGCCCGCTGATGCCAGGTTGCTGATGCTGGGCACGTTCCCGCCTGCAAGCAAGCGGTGGGCAATGCAGTTCTATTACCCGAACTTCACCAACGATATGTGGCGCATTTTCGGCATCTGTTTCTTTGCTGACAAGCAGCATTTCGTGCGGCAACAGGAGCGCACCTATGACCTCGACAGCATTGTGGCCTTCCTGAAAGCGCATCGCATCGCGTTGTTTGACACGGCCACGCGTGTCATCCGCACCACGGGCACTGCCTCAGACAAAGACCTGCTGGTGGTCGAAGAAACCAACCTGCGGCAGCTGCTCTCGTGTCTGCCCCAGTGTCAGGCTGTCGTCACGGCCGGCCAGCTGGCTACAACCATTGCGTGTCGCCAGTTTGGTGTGGAAGAGCCGAAGGTCATGGACTATAGTGTCATCACCCTCAGCGAGTCGCCCCTCCGCCAGCTCCGCCTCTATCGCATGCCCTCATCGTCGCGAGCCTATCCCCTGTCCGTGGAGCGAAAGGCAGAGCAATACCAGAAAGTCTTTGACTACCTGAAGCTGTGAGTTTCAGCGGCGGTTGGCAATGTCTTAGCCGGTAGCCAATCGTTTTAGCCGATAGCCAATCGTTTTAGCCGGTAACTGATATTTCAAGATTAGTATTTCAACCGATTGCCAATAGCTCAAAAGCGCTTGCAAACGCCTCAAAAATGGCTTTATTCCATCCCAAAACGTTTTCAATCCTCCCAAAAAGCTCCCAAAAGTGCCATCAAAACCAGTTTTTAGAAAAATTTCAAGTCAAATATTTGGCTGTCTCAAACTATTTGCGTAACTTTGCACCCGCAAAACGCAGCAGTGCGTTTTCGCTCATTACAAAATACCAACATGGTGCCCGTAGTTCAGTTGGTTAGAGCGTCAGATTGTGGTTCTGAATGTCGTGGGTTCGAGTCCCACCGGGCACCCAAAGATTAGAATCCTGTAAGTATGCAACTTACGGGATTTTTATTTCCCAAACATCTCAAAATAGTAGGTACATTATAGGCACAGCTCCAAAGCGGCCTCATTCTTGGGCATTTTTCCCGAAGTCCGGCTGTTAGCGCCTTGATGCCCCCATGATGTCTATGCCTTCAAAAT
>JAFLSH010000022.1 GCA_022511055.1 Prevotella sp.
TATACCATTAGGCTGTCTGAAAGATTAACCGCCGGAACGACCAGATGCGCCGTTACTGCAAATTGTAAGCCAAAGCCACCCTCAACACATATGGCTAAAAAAAGAGGCGTACCTGCCACACATAGCCTGCCACAGCCCCATAAGAGGGCATAAGACGAAATAAAAACCGAATGATACTATTTTAAACACGTATGTGACATAAAGCAAAGTTTTTAGATTAAAAAAAATAAAAAAATCACAATTTATTTTGTAATTTTGCAACCTGAAATATTATATTAACTCACCAACAATGATTCGCATAATGAAAAGCAAAAGAACGAAGGGTCGGCAATGGCTGCTGGCCATGCTCGGCGCTATGACACTCACCGCCGGCATGGCATCGTGCAACGGCTATGACCTTGACGAGCAGGCCCCGGAAGGATGGGGCTCCAGCATCTATGACTACATGGTAGACCAGGGCAACTACAGCAACATGGTGCGCATGATTGACGACCTGAACTACCGCGATGTGCTGGCAAAGACTGGCTCGAAGACCTTCTTTGCGGCTAATGATGAGGCATTCGAGCGGTTCTATGCCCACAACGACTGGGGCGTAAAGAGCTATGCCGACCTGTCGAAGTCGCAGAAGCGGCTGCTGGTGTTCGGCGCCATGATTAACAACAGCTACCAGATTCAGACCCTGTCGAGCAGCGAGGGCGGTAGCGAGGGCCCCGAAGAGGGTGTCTGCATGCGCCGCCTGTCGGCGCTGACAGCCTACGACTCCGTGCCGGTGCTGAAGGCCGCCGACATGCCAGACAACCCCTACTGGCGGCGCTACCGCGAGCAGGGGCAGATAGTGTGCATGAAAGACATGACCACGGTGCCGATGCTCCATTTCATCGAGAAAATGCTGGTGAACAGAAAGATTACCAACGAAGACTATAACTTCCTTTACAACCACACGACCAACAGGCAGGCGGGCGAGGCCAGCGTGAACGGCGTACAGGTGGCAGAGCCAAACCTGCGCTGCTCAAACGGATTCATCCACCGCGTGGAAGACGTGGTGGCGCCGCTGCCCAACATGGCCGAAATCATTGCCAGCAAGAGCAATACGCGCATCTTCAACAAGCTGATGGAGCGTTTCTGCGCACCATACTACTGCGGCGATGATGCCACGCGCCTGTATAATAATGAATATGGCACGGCCGTCGACTCCGTCTTCCAGAAGCGCTTCTTCTCAAGGAAGTCGCAAGACGGCGGTGTGCTGAACTACACGCCTGACAACGGCCCCGTCTACGGCATGCTGAAGTACGACCCCGAGTGGAACAGCTACTTCTCAAGCACAGCCTATACGGCCGACATCGCCTTGCAGCGCGACATGGGTGTCATCATGGTGCCCAACGATGAGGCCATGACTGACTACTGGGAGAACGGGGCCGGCCGCGTGCTGAAAGACAACTACGGCAGCTGGGAGCGCGTGCCCGATGATGTGGTGGTGGAGCTTATCAACAACAATATGCTCTCCTCGTTTGTTGGCTCAGTACCCAGCAAGTTCAACAACATCCTGAACGATGCCAACGACCCCATGGGTGTCACCGAAGAGGCCGTCGACTCGGTGTGGCTGGGCTGTAACGGTGCCGTCTACCTGACCAACCGCGTCTACTCGCCCACCGCATACGTCAGTGTCAGCTTCCCCGCGCTCATCAACGAGACCATGAAGATTATCTACTGGGGCATCGACAAGCTGAAGTACTACATCTACCTGAACTCGCTGAACTCCTATTACAGCTTCTTCCTGCCTACGAACAACGCACTGTTAGAGTACATCGACCCCGTGTCATACGGTAAGACTCAGACCCAGCTCTTCCGCTTCCACTATGACAGCCAGCAGCTGAACGAGAACGACCGCGTGTGGGCCAGCATCTGGAACTATGACACAGAGACCGGCGAGGTGGGCGACTCCGTAGGAAAGGCCAGTTACGGCCAGATTATCGACCGTCTGGCCGACATACTCGATAACCACATCGTTATCGGCGATGTAGAAGACGGCAACGAGTACCACCGCACCAAGGGCGGCACGGAGATACGCGTGAAGAACGTGGCCATGGGCGCTAACGGCATGACCGTCGAAGGCAGCTACCAGGTCAACGAAGGCAAGCCCATACCCGTCTCCTATATCTACGACCAGAGCAAGGATGGTAACGGCAAGACCTACATACTGGAAGGCGAGCCCATCATGGGAACGCGCATGACCGTCACTGATGTGCTGGCCAGCCATGAGGAGTTCTCGAAGTTCAACGAGCTGCTGAACGGATGCGGACTGCTTGAGAACGTACACAACAATCGCAACCTCTGCGGCGGCAGCAACATCAGCGTGTTCAACACCTACCACTACACGGTCTACGTGCCTACCAACAAGTCTATCGAAGACCTGCAGAAGTCAGGCAAGCTGCCGACACTGGAGTCGCTCGACTATCTGGAAGAGGCCGGGCTCTACGAGCAGAAGACCGCCGACTCGCTGAAGATTGTCAACTTCGTGAAGTACCACATACAGGATAACGCCCTGTTCATCGGTGCAGGCAACAATGATGGCGACTATGAGACTGCCATCATCGACCCCAAAACCGAGCGCTTCTACAAAGTCAGTGTCAAGGCCAACAACGATGGTATCTCCATCACTGACGGAGCCGGCAACACCCGGCAGGTGCAGAAGAGCGGCAACCTGTACAACCTGATGGCACGGGAACACCAGTATAACGCCATCAGCGCCTCCAGCATCACGGAGATAGAGACGAGTTCATCGGCTGTCATCCACCAGATTGACGAGCCATTGTTCTATTTGAAATAGTAAAGTCAAGATATGAAAACAAACAAGATTCTAAGCCTGGCCATCTTGGCAAGCGCACTGCTCTGTAGCCCACAGGCTAAGGCGCAGCAGGCAGGCGACATCATCAGCGGACAGGTGACAGATGACCTGGGGCCAGTGGTGATGGCCAACGTGGTAGAGATAGATGCTGCCAACCGTATCGTGGCAGCGGGAACGACCGACATGAACGGTAACTTCTCGTTCAAGATAAAAAACCCAAAAGACCGTCTGAAGGTGTCATACGTGGGCTATAAGACCCAAATCATACCCATCAAGGGAACGACCTATAAGATTAGCCTGAAAGACGAGACTACCATCAAGGAAGTGACCGTGACTGCCAAGCGCCGCGCCCAGGGCTCAGGTCTGGCAGTGCCGGAAAAGGAAATATCGACAGCCCGGCAGACCATCTCGACCAAGGAGTTCGAAGGTCTGTCCATCACCACAATTGATGAAGCCCTGCAAGGCCGTATCGCCGGCCTTGACATTGTGGCCAACTCTGGTAACCTGGGCTCCGGCACATCCATGCGCCTGCGCGGTGTGTCGAGTATCAACGGCAGCAGCGAGCCGCTGATTGTGGTCGACGGCAATGTGTGGGAGACTGACCAGTCGATTGATGCCTCATCGATGAACGATGAGAAGTTCGCCGAGCTGCTGAATGTCAACCCAGAGGATATCGAGAGCATCTCGGTGCTGAAAGATGCCGCCGCCACAGCCATCTGGGGCTCGCAGGGTGCCAACGGTGTCATTGAAATCAAGACCAAGCGCGGTGCCCGCGGCAAGACAAGGGTCACCTACAGCTTCAGGCTGACAGGCACTTACCAGCCACAAGGCATCAAGCTGCTGAACGGTGACCAGTACACCATGCTGCTGAAAGAAGAGTATTTCAACCCGCAGCTGAGCGATGCCGCCAGCGATATTCCCGAAATCAACTACGTGTCGGGCGGTGCCTTCTCGGAATATGAGATGTATAACAACAACACTGACTGGGTGGAAAGCGTGAAGCAGACAGGCTGGCGACAAAACCACTACGTGGCACTATCGGGCGGTGGCGAGAAGGCCAACTTCCGCATAGCCGCCGGCTATGACCACGAGACAGGCTCTATCATCAAGCAGCGGCTGGACCGCTTCACCTCGCGCGTGGCACTGGACTATTTTGTCAGCGACCGCATAAAGATTGTAACCAATATCGCGCTGACCTACACCGACAACCAGAAGAACTACAGCGACCTGCTCTCCACGGCCTATATCCGCATGCCGAATCTTTCCATCTACGAACAAGATGCCAACGGCCGCGATACAGACAAGTACTACAACATTCTGCCTACGGTCAGCAACCGCCTGTACGACCAGTTCCAGAACTACTACAACCCCGTGGCATTGGCTAACCTGGCCAAGAACAACGAGCGCAGCTATAACATTGAGCCGGAGTTCAAGCTCAACTATGAGCTGCTCGGCATTGACGATGAGAAAACGCGACTGAGCTATGAGGGAAAGGTGGTTTTCAACATCTTCAACCGCTATAACGACATGTTCCTGCCGTTGGAGCTGAGTAAAGAGGGCTGGAACAGCAGCGATGCCAACAAGGCCACCAACAACTCGTACAAGAGCCTGGGTGTCACCACGACCCATACGCTGACCTTCGTGCCTCAGTTCAGCAATAAAGACCACTCGCTGATGATGATGCTCCGCGGGCAGCTGACTAACGGTAACTCCACTTCGCAGAACACCTCTGAGTATGGTCTGCCTTCTGGCTCCATCACCTCAACGGGTGCCCCTGCCATCATCTCTGACTTCTCTACCTCAAACGGCCAGTGGCGCAGCATCTATCTGACCTACTCTGCCCACTACGCCTACAAAGGCCGCTACGTGGCCGACTTCTCCATTCGCCGAGATGGCAGCACGAAGTTTGGCCCGGACCAGCGGTGGGGTAACTTCCCCGCCCTGTCAGGAAAATGGATTGTCAGCGAAGAGCCCTGGGTGCAAAGACACCTGCCCTGGCTGTCGATGCTGGCCATACGCCCGGGCTGGGGTATCGTGGGTACGCAGCCAGGTGGAGAGTATCTTTACTTCAGCATATATAGCGACAGCGAGTCAGGCTATTTAGGCACACCGCCCTTCTATCCCAGCAACATACAGCTGAAAAACCTGAAGTGGGAAGAGAAGACAACGTACAACCTCGGTTTCGATTTCGGCTTCTTCAACGACCGCATTGACGGTAACGTTGAAATCTACAAGCAGTACACCAAGGACCTGCTGATGGCAAACCGCGGCATACCCTCATCTTCCGGCTTTGCCTCGCTGGCAAACCAGAATGTCGGTAAGATGGAGAACGTGGGCTGGGAGTTCAACCTCAATGGTAACAGCATTATCCGCGCAGGCAAGTTCTCTGTCGACTTCAACATCACCTTCGCCAACAACCGCAACAAGATTACCGAAATGGAAGAGACCTGTCTGGCCAGCCTCAACAGCGACTTCGACCGTAACAACGGCTCCTACCTGACACGCGTTGAGCTGAACAGGGCATTCGGCAGCATCTACGGTTTCCGCTACAAGGGTGTCTACCAATACTCTGACTACTCTGCTGAAGAGGTGGTGGGTGTCAGCGGCCCCAATGCCCCTGTAGCCCGCGATGAAAATGGTAACGTGATTCTCGACAACAAAGGACACACCACGCCCATGATGTTCTGCTACGGCACAACATCAAAATACGAGTTCAAGGGCGGTGATGCCATGTATGAGGATATTAACCATGATGGTAATATCAACGAACTGGATATTGTCTATCTTGGCTCTTCACTGCCCAAGATTTCCGGCGGTTGGGGCTTCAAGCTGAAATATGGCCGCTGGGCACTCAACAGCCAGTTCAACTTCCGCTGGGGTAACAAGATTATCAACAGCGCCCGCATGAGAGCTGAGAACATGTACTCGAACAACAACCAGAGCCGTGCCGTTAACTGGCGCTGGCGCGTTGAGGGCGACATGACACAAGTGCCGCGCGCGCTCTATCAGGAAGGCTACAACTGGCTGGGCTCAGACCGTTTCCTGGAAGACGGCTCGTTCATGCGACTGAACTACTCGCAGCTGTCTTATTCCCTGCCGCAGAAGACACTCAAGGCGCTGGGACTCTCGCAGTTCAGCTTCTATATCTCTGCCAACAATCTCTTCTGCCTGACCAAGTACTCAGGTGCTGACCCAGAGGTGGGCTACGGCAGCTATAGCATGGTCTATGACAACGCGCAGACCCCGCGCGCCAAGTCGTTCACTGGAGGTATCACAATATCATTCTAAACAATCGAATATGAAAAAGATATATCATTATATTCTTGGAGTGCTGGCCATTGGTAGCCTCAGCTCATGCAACGATTTCCTCGACATTCTGCCGATGAACAGCGTGGTGCTGGAAAACTATTGGACACAGAAGAGCGATGTAACCAGCGTACTCATGGGCTGTTACGGAAGCATGGAAAAAAGCGACTGCATTACCCGCATGGCCATCTGGGGCGAGGTACGCTCAGACAACATGAAGTATAGTTCGTCTGCACCCTGGGAGATTGAGCAGATAGTCAAGGAGAACATTCTGCCCACCAACTCGTTTTGCAAGTGGACTGCTTTCTACGAAGTCATCAACCGCTGTAACACACTCTGTTACTATGCCCCGATAGTCCACGAGAAAGACCCGAACTACACAGAGACAGAACTGAGAGCCAACGTGGCAGAGGCGACAGCCTTGCGCTCACTCTGCTATTTCTATCTGATACGCACCTTCCGAGATGTACCTTTCACTCGGCAGCCAAGTATTGATGACACGCAGAACTACCAGATTCCCGCCTCTAAGTTCGATGCCGTTCTCGACTCGCTCATCTTCGACTTGGAAGCAGTCAAAGACGATGCTGTAAGGCGCTATTATACAGACGACAACGACCTGGCATACATCAACAGCAGCCGTATCACCCGCTATGCCATCTACGCCCTGCTGGCCGACCTCTATCTCTGGAAAGGTGACTGGGAGCGTTGCATTGAGCGCTGCGACTATGTGCTTGCCTACAAGCAGGAACAGTATGAGGAAATGAAAAAGCGTGAGGGCAATCTCACCAATATCGACCTTTTCAACAACTATCCCCTCATTCTTGAGCGCCCCGTAGGCTCAAACGACTCAGGAAATGCCTATAACGAGATTTTTGGAACAGGCAATTCGTTTGAAAGCATCTTTGAGCTTTACTTCAAACAGCAGATGAGCGGTGCCAACCCCTTCGTTTCCACCTACTATGGCTCAAACACTGCGGTCGGCCGACTGACCGTTCCCACAGAGTTCTACGAAGGGCTGCCCACTCAGAAGACCAACCTTTTCGAGATAGCCGACTGCCGTGCCTACGAGAACATTGTACGTTCTTCGAGTGCCACCCACACTATTGGCAAGTACACCCGCCAGCATATCACATTCGACACAAGGGGAACTATTACTGAGAACTCTCTCAATCTTACCTCGATGTGGCATCCGAACAACAGCAACTACGCCAATTGGATTGTCTACCGCATGACTGACGTTATGCTCATGAAGGCCGAGGCAGAGATAGAGAAAGGCGATTTTGACACTGCTTTCGACCTGATTAACGCCATTAACATGCGCGCCAGAAACATCCAGAGCGCTTCTGCCAACAATGCGCTTCAGAAAGATGCCTATGTCACTTCACAGCAGTCAATGCGCGACCTGCTGATGGATGAGCGCCACCGCGAACTCATGTTCGAAGGCAAGCGCTGGTTCGACTTGGTACGCATGGCACGGCGCGAAGGCAACACTCGCAACTTGGCGAACATTGTAGTCACCAAGCAGACCGTTGACCAGAATGGTATCAAAATCAAGCTGGCCGACCCGAACATTCTCTATTTCCCGTATTTCCGCGATGAACTGAAGCTAAATCCCTATCTGGAGCAGAATCCTGCCTACAGAACGGGCGTAGATGAAGACCTATCGAAAAACTAATGACAAACAATTAAGATTATGAAACTGAAATATCAATTAATCTGTGCCATTTGCGCCATCTGCGCCATCACTGCCTGCAAGGATGAGAGCATACCCGATAACTTTTATTCATCAACCAAGGTGACTGCCGCAGGCTTCATTCAGGAGAACAGCGAAGTCTTCAGTGAATTCCAGGAGATACTGAATCGTGCGAACTATTTCTCCATGCTGGCCACATACGGTGAGTACACGGTCTTTGTGCCGACCAATGATGCGGTCAGCACTTATCTCAGCGAGAATGGCTATAAAACTGTCAACGACATTCCGCTGGCCATCTGCGACACGCTGGCGCGCACACATATCGTGAAGACCCAGGCGCTCTTCACCACCGACATTGCCAGTGAGTCAATGCCCATGAACATGAACGACCGCTACATTGAGCTGTCTACCGACTCTGATGTGACAAACAACAATGCGCTTGTGGTCTATGTCAACAAGCGTTCACGCATCATTCAGAAAGACGACTCGGTGACCAACGGCGTAGTACATGTCATTGACCGCATGCTGACCGCCAGCAACCAGTTCCTGCCAGACCTGATAGGCGAAGACCCCTCGCTGACCATCTTCTACGATGCCCTGAAACTGACAGGCATGGCTGACTCTATTTCCAGGTACATCGACGAGACCTATAGCTGCGGTGACGACTCGGTAACCAACGGTGTGAAAGTGAAGTACAGTACTTCATCGACTGGTCAGGCCAACCTGCTGACAGCCTATTTCCCCGAGAAACGATATTTTAAGTACACGGCCTTTGTCGAGCCTGACTCTGTCTACCGGGCTCACGGCATTGACAACCTTGAAAAGCTGATAGCCTATGCCAAGCAGGTCTACGATGAATCTTACCCGGAAGATGCCGGCCTTTATGATGATGATTTCAAGCACCGTAAGAACCCGCTGAACCGCTTTGTCAGCTACCATCTCATCAACCGTATCGGTTTGTATGAAGACTGGGTGACGTTAGGAATCATTATGGAGAACTGCCATATCCCCAACGTGGCTGACCCCGAAGACTATTACGAGGCCATGGCTCCCCACACCATTATGCGCTTCTGCTATGCAGCCGACAATCTGTATATCAACCGCAAAGGCTTGATGCGCAACGCGCCGGTAAGGGGTGTGCGTGTGCTGAAGCGCGAAGAGAGCGGCAGCGCCGAGCAGTCGGCCATGAACGGTGTGTACCACTACATCGACGACATACTGGTCTATTCAAGCGATGTGCGTAACAACGTTCTCAACCGCCGTATGCGCATTGACGGAACAACGCTCAGCCCAGACTTCATGAATGCCAACGCCCGTGTCCACTGGATGGAGCAAAACCACCTGACGGGCTTCAAGAACGGCTACGTGACCGACTGGCGGATGAGCGACGAGACCTTTGTAGGCGTTCACAGTGAGCAAAGCTCATGGTGGAGCTATGAGGGCAATGCCATCTGTGTCTCAGGTATCTACGACGTGAGCATGAAACTGCCTCCCGTGCCGTTCTCGGGAACGTGGGAAATCCGCATGGGCTACTCCATGGGCGACGACCGTGGTGCTGCACAGGTCTACCTGAACAACGAGCCTTGCGGTGTGCCCGTAGACTTCCGCACACAGAACACCGGCGGTGACTACACTGGCTGGGAGCCTGACACCGAAGACGAAGACGAGAATATTGCACTCGACAAGGCCATGCGCAACCGCGGCTACATGAAGGCCATGGACAGCTACGGCGGCAACGACCCGTTCCGCGGCCGCGCCAACACGCTGGTACGCCGCATTCTTACCCGCCAGTACCTGAGTACCGAGGAGGAATACTGGCTGCGTTTCCGCCAGGTGCTTGACGATGAAAACCTCTATATGTCGTTTGACTATATTGAACTCTGCCCGAAGAGTGTCTATGACAGCCCGAATGGTGAAGACAGGCATTAATCACTATACAACTAACGAGAATCGAATAATATGAAAGCAATCCATCCAATAATCTGTGCAATGCTCGTAGTGGGAGGTCTGACAGCCTGCTCCGAGTGGGATGACCACTACAAGGCTTCAGCCGAAGCCGGTGGCAACAACCTCACGCTGTGGCAGACCATGAAGCAGAATCAGCAGCTGAGCGACTTCTGCGAAGTGCTTCAGAACACCGCCGTGTTCCGCCAGCACAAGAAGACAAGTGTCAGCTATGCCGACCTGCTCGACAGCGGCCAGTCGTTCACCGTTCTGGCTCCTGTCAACGGCACATTCAACAAAGACTCCCTGCTCCAGCTGGTAGCCACCAACCAGGGCGACTCCATGGTCGAGAAATCGTTTGTACTCAACCACCTGTCACGCTCAAACGTGTCACTTTTCGACCAAATGCAGCAGATGCGCATGGCTAACACCAAGCTCGTTGAGATTGGCAACGGCAAGGCTGGCGACATAACCATCCTGACGCCCAACCAGCACACCCATAACGGCATACTGCATGTTCTGCAATCGCAGCTGCCCTACAGCTACAATCTCTATGAGGCCATGACCGACCTGCCGCAGTTCCAGACCATCGGCCAGACACTGCGCCAGTACGAGGAAGACTTCTTCGACGAGAACAAGTCGCTGTCGAGCGGCATGCTTGACGGTGTGCCCATCTATGTCGACTCCGTAGTCATTGAGCGCAACCAGCTGCTGGAGGGTTTTGGCCTGATTAACGCCGAAGACTCCACCTACCTGATGGTGGCCCCCACCAACGATGGCTGGCAGAAGGCGTGGGATGAGGCGATGCCGTACTTCACGTTTGACGAGACGGTCGAGAAGCGCGACTCGCTGCAACAGTACTGGGCCAGCCGTGCCCTGCTCGACGATGCAGTCTTCAGCATGACCCTGCAAAACTCGCCGCAAGACTCGCTCATCTCTGGTCAGTACAACCGCCTGCAGCCAAAGTACCATGTCTTCTATAAGCCATTCGACACTGGTATCCTGAGTAATCCCGAGCGCATTATCCATTGCAGCAACGGCACACTCTACCAGACCCGCGAGTGGCCTTTCCGCCCGGAAGACACTTACTTCCAGGAGCTGAAGACCGAGGGTGAGATGGAATCAAGGATTATCGACTACTCTTCGTGTTCCTACGACACCCGCATCTTCTCTGCCGACAGCATTTCGGAAAGCGGCTATCTCGACATTATCCCTGCCTCGGCAACCGCCAACTGGAATGTTACTTTCCGGGTCGACAATACCCTTGCCGCCTGCTACGACGTGTGCGCAGTGGTGCTGCCCAAGTCGGTCTACAACCCCACCAACCCCGACCTGCGCCCCTGCAAGTTCCGCGCCAACATCAGCTATGTTGATGCCAACGGCAAGCAGCAGAACTTCAACTGCGAGAACACCAACTTCATCAGCGACCCCCTGCGCGTAGACACCATTGTGCTGGCAAAGGCGTTCAGCTTCCCTGTCTGCAACTACGACCAGACCAACCAGAAGATAACAGTGCGGCTGAACTGCAACATTCTGGCGCGCGAGAGTACCACCTACGCCCGCGAGATGTATCTTGACTGCATCTATCTGCGCCCCGCAAAGCGAGAAGATTAAGACCCCAATGGAACTCAAAACAAGATTAGCATTATGAAACGACTGTATATTTTAGCATTCCTACTTTCCAGTTTTCTCGGCGCACCACTTGTGGCGCAGACCCTTGACAAGACTGTCAGCGGCACCGTTACCGATGCCGCCACAGGCCAGCCTATCCATGGTGTCTACATAGAGGCTTACAACAACAGCCGCTATACGGCCATGACCGACGAGCAGGGCCACTACCAGCTGCAGGTGCCCGACCACGTGAACAGCCTCTCCATGCGCGTAGACGGCTACCAGCTTTTGCAGGTGGCCATTGGCAGCCAGCCCGCGCAGACTAATGCCCAGCTCTATGCCAGCACCTTCAGCCCCATCTATGAACGGCAGACACAGGGTGCCCGGAGCCGCTCCATTGCCGGTTTCGACAACACCGCTGAGGTGAGCATCGACCCGCTCATTGCCCAGCGCCTGGGTGCCGATGTGCGCAGCATCAGCCGTGGCGCCAACCAGGGTGTGGGCAACGTGATGTTCATCGGCGGACTTAACAGCCTGCAAATCAACGCCCAGCCGCTGGTAGTCATCGACGGCGTAATCATGGACATGCAATACGACCGCCAGATGCTGCACGACGGCTACTACAACAACCTGCTCTCAAACATCAACGTAAACGACATTGAACGCGTGACCGTGCTGAAGAGCGGCACCGCCATCTACGGCGCTAAGGCGGCCAACGGCGTACTGCTCATTGAGACGAAGCGCAACAAGTCGATGGCCACCAAGATTGACGTGACCATCAACGGCCGCTACGAGCTGATACCCCGCCTGCCAAGCATGTTTGGTGCCGAGGACTACCGCCTCTATGCCACCCAGCTGCTGGCCAATCAGACGGCCGACGTTTCGAAGCTGAAGTTTGTCAACAGCGACCCCAACTATTTCTATTACAAGCAGTATCACAATCAGACCGACTGGACTGACGAGACCTACCGCAATGCCTTCACCAGCAACTACGGCATTAACGTGCAGGGCGGCGACGACGTGGCCAACTACAACCTCTCCGTGGGCTACTCCATTGCTAACAGCACACTGAAATCCAACGATTTCACCCGCTTCAACATGCGACTGAACACTGACATTAACATCTTCCGCCGCCTGAAGGCGCGCTTCGATGCTTCCTACAGTGATGTCAACCGCAACCTGCGCGACGACGGCATTTCCGCCAATGTCAACACGGCGACCATCACCTCGCCGGGCTTCCTCTCGCTCATCAAGTCGCCCTTCCTCTCGCCATACGCCTACGACCTTAACGGCAATCTCTCGCACTATCTGTCTGAGGCCGACGACTACCTGAGCGAAGTCTACGACAGCGATGCCTCGCTGGCCAATCCCAGCAGCATTCTTGAGTACGGCGAAGGCAAGAACCGCAACCAGTTCGGCAACCGCATGATTACGTTCTCTGTCACGCCGCGCTATGAGTTCAACAAGCACCTGACGCTCAGCGAGCATTTCAACTTCTCGCTTATCAACACCAACGAGAACTACTACCTGCCCACGAGCGGTGTGCCCGCCTTCAAGGTCGAGGGACTCGGCGACACCTATGTCGACAACGTGGCACAGAGCCTCGCCGCCAGGCAGAACGCCATTCAGAGCGACACCCGCCTCACTTGGCAGAACAGCTACGATGCACACGCCATCAACCTGATGGGCGGCCTGCGCTACCTGAGCCAGAGCTACAGGCTGAACACCCAGCGCGGCTACAACGGCTACAACTCCGGCAACGACAAGCGGCCTAACATGTCGGGCTCGTTGTTATATAAAGACACCGACGGCGCCGACGACAAGGTGCGCGACCTGACCTGGTACGCACAGGCCGACTACAACTATGCCGAGAAATACTATCTCACGGCCGGACTCTCCGCTGCCGCCTCTTCGCGCTTCGGCAACGATGCCGACGGGCTGAAGCTCTGCGGCGTGGTCTGGGGTCTTTTCCCCAGTGTCAACGCGGCATGGGTGCTTTCCAACGAGAAGTGGATGGCTGATATCAAGGGCATTAACTACCTGCGCCTGAATGCGGGTCTCGACGTGACGGGCAACGACGATATCGACTTCACCGCCTCGCGCACCTACTTCATTGCCAACCGCATGCTCAACTCCTTTGTCGACGGCAAGTCTATCAGCAACATTGGCAACACCAAGCTCAAGTGGGAGACCACCAGACGGGTGACCGCCGGACTGGAGGGTAACTTCATCAACAACCGCCTGAACGTGCGCCTGAACTACTTCAAGGGCTGGACCAGCAACCTGCTGACACTCAGCCAGCTGGCATGGACCAGCGGACTGGCACAGAACTGGGGCAACGACGGAAAGCTGCAGAACGAGGGCTTCGATGTCGGCTTCGGCCTGAAGCTGCTCGCCCTGAAGGACTTCCAGTGGGAGGCCGGCGCCAGCATGGGCCACTATGTCAACAAGCTCACCGACCTGCCCGGACAGAACACCTCATTCGAGACCGACATCTACGGTGCTACCATTCTCTCTGAGGTGGGCAACCCCGTGGGCCTGTTCTACGGCTACAAGACGGACGGCGTGTTCGCCACTCAGGCCGATGCCGATGCCGCCGCACTCTATCTGGAAGACGAGAGCGGCACCCGCCATTACTTTGCGGCGGGCGACATGCAGTACGCAGACCTTGACGGCAACCACCTGATTGACGGTCGCGACCGCACAATCATCGGCGACCCCAACCCCGACATCTTCGGTAACATCTATACCAACCTGGCGTGGAAGAACTGGACACTCAGCGCCGTGTTCAACTATTCGCTGGGCAACGACGTGTTCAACTACCAGCGCATGATGCTTGAGTGCGGCTCGCGCTTCTACAACCAGACCACCGCCATGAGCCAGCGCTGGACCACCGAGGGCCAGCAGACCAGCATTCCCCGTGTCAGCTACGGCGACCCGATGGGCAACAGCCGCTTCAGCGACCGCTGGATTGAAGACGGCTCCTATCTGCGCCTGCGCAACGTGACACTGGCCTACCAGCTGCCTATCACGAGTACCTACCTGCAAGGCATCACCTTCTGGGCATCGGCCGCCAACCTCTTCACCCTGAGCCGCTACCTGGGCAGCGACCCCGACTGCGCACTCTCAGGCAACGTGTTGGCACAAGGCATAGACCGCGGCCTGCTGGCAGCTTCACGCTCGTTCTCATTAGGCATAAAAATAAACTTGTAATTGTGAAAACCGAAAAACTGAAGACTATGATTACCAAGATAAGCAAGAAACTGTTGATAGGTCTGTCACTTACCGTCTGCTACCTGTCTGCCGGCACGACCCTGACCTCGTGCAAAGACCTGCTCGACACCGACTCGGAACTCGTGGAATTCCAGGAGGACAACCGCCTCAACTCTCCCACCGACAGTGTCTACAGCGTGATGGGCATCATCTACAAGATGCAGATAATTGCCGACCGCACGGTGCTGTTGGGCGAGCTGCGCGGCGACCTCACCACGCCGACCAACGAGGCCAACGCCGACCTGAAAGCCGTGGCCAACTTCGAGGTGACGACCGACAACCGCTACAACCAGATTAGCGACTACTATGCCGTTATCAACAACTGCAACTACTTCCTGGCCACGGTCGACACCACACTGGAGCGCCACGGCCGCAAGATTTTCGAGTCAGAGTATGCCGCAGTCAAGGCGTTCCGCGCCTGGACATACCTGCAGGCGGCGCTGGTCTATGGCAACGTGCCACTGGTCACCGAGCCGCTGCTCACCGAGCAGAAGGCCGAAGAGGCCATGAATCAGCCCTATTCGGACATCACTACCATCTGCAACTACTTCATCAGCGACCTGCAGCCATACGTTGACACCAAAGTGCCGCAGTACGGCAGCATCGGCGGCCTGCCTTCCGAGAAGTTCTTCATTCCCGTGCGCGCGCTGCTGGGCGACCTCTGCCTCTGGGCCGGGCGCTATCAGGAGGCAGCCACGTTCTACCACGACTACCTGACACTGCGCACCGCCCCCATCACCACGGGCATCAACCAGGTGCGCTGGGCCAGCGAGACCAAGGACTTCCTTTACACCAACGGCAGCATCAGCAACAGCTTCATTTCCCCTACCAACAACAACGAGTTCCTGAGCTTCCTGCCCATGGAAAGCTCTGAATACGAGGGGGTCTACAGCCAGCTGGAAAACATCTTCAACTCTACCCGCGCCAACAACTACTACGCACAGGCAGAGCCTGCCGCTGCACTCAAGGCTCTGTCGGCCAGCCAGAACTACTGCATGCGCTATCAGCGCAGCGACGGCCAGACCGACACGCTCTATGCACCCAAGACCAACCTGCTGGACCCGCTCATGGCGGGCGACCTGCGGCTCTACGATGCCTACTTGATGCGGATTGAAAACCAGGACCAGAACTCCAAGTACTCTTCACGGCGCCAGACTGTCCGCAAGCTGTTCAGCGGGGGCATCTCGCTCTACCGCACCAACATTGTCTATCTGCACTTTGCCGAGGCACTCAACCGGGCAGGCTATCCGCAGTCGGCCTTCACCGTGCTGAAGCACGGCCTCTACCAGCAGACCATCAGCGAGCAGGTCGACAGCGTAGAGCGCGCACAGGCAGGCCAGCTGCTCAGCTTCGACGTGAACACCTTCACCATTGACAACACCATAGGCATTCATGCCCGCGGCTGCGGCAACGTTGATGCCGACACACTCTACACCCTGCCACAGCCTCTCACGGCGGGCAGCCGTGCCGACACCGTTGCCTATCAGCAACCGTTGGTCGAAGACCTCATTGTCACCGAGCTGGCTCTGGAGACCGCCTTCGAAGGTCAGCGCTACTACGACCTCATGCGCATAGCCCTGCGCCGCTCTGACCCCGACTATCTGGCCAAGCGTGTCAGCCTGCGCAACGGCCAGCGCGACGATGCGCTCTACAACCGGCTAATGGACACCAGGAACTGGTATCTGCCGAAGCCGTAGTACCAGCATAGTGCAGGCATAGCCCCTACCCTACTCCCTTTAACCTCGGCGACCGTTTTTTCCCGGTTTCGCCGAGGTTTTTT
>JAFLSH010000220.1 GCA_022511055.1 Prevotella sp.
AGTACGGCTACATCGATGATGTCATTGAGCCGCGCAACACGCGCTTCCGCATCTGCCGCGGTCTGGCACAGCTGGCCACGAAGCGTGATGCCCTGCCCGCCAAGAAGCACGGCAACATCCCCATGTAATGCGTGATAATTCGTAAACCCAAAGTTTATAGAGAATGAATCAAGAAGTTTATGCTGCCATCGCTCTTGCTCTGCACGAGCATCTGGGCAACAACGTTCACGATGTGGAGACGGGCAAGATAACCATTGCCGTGCGCTCCACGCAGTGGAATCAGTATGCCCTCTCGATGACACCCCATCCTTAAAGTTTACAGACTATATTATGAATCAGTACAAATATACCATTAATGGTAACAAATACGAAGTTGTCGTAGGCGATATTACTGACAACATAGCAACACTTACCGTCAATGGCGAGGAGTATAAAGTAGAGATGGAGCGGGAGCCCGAGCCCGAGAAGAAGAAACCCGTGGTGCGCCCCGTAGCCGCTGCCAAGCCCGCCGCCGCTGCCGAAGGTGGCGCTGCGCCTGCCAACAAGGCCAACGCACTGAAGTCGCCCCTGCCCGGTGTCATCACTGACATTCTGGTAGAGGTTGGCCAGGAAGTGGCTGCCGGTGACAACGTCATCGTGCTGGAAGCCATGAAGATGGCCAACAACCTTCAGGCCGAGACATCCGGCAAAGTCACTGCCATCTGCGTACAGATAGGGCAAAGTGTGATGGAAGATGAGCCGTTGGTGGTCATCGAATAACAGTGACCATCCGCTACATTGACAGTAGTCGAAAAAACCGCAGAAAAGCCATCGGGAAGCTGCACTTTACGTGGAGTTGGCCGATGGCTTTTTCTGTTTTGACAGAGTTTGGCACGAAGTTTGCACGAACAGAGTTGTATTAACAACAAAGAAGAAAGGAGAAATACCAAATATGACCAGCCAGTTTTCCCCAAAAGTGTCAGAAGTGCTGGCTTACTCACGAGAGGAAGCCGCACGGTTGGCAAGTCGCTCTGTAGGGCCGGAACACCTGTTGTTAGGATTGCTCAGAATGAAAGAGGGGCCCGTCATCAATGTGTTCAACCGGCTAAACCTGAACATGCAGTCTGTCAAAACCGAACTGGAAGAGAAAGTCAGGGAAGATGAGCTGGGCCGCCCCATTCACACCAGTGACCTGGTGCTGAACGAGAAAGCCAGCAACATCCTGAAACTCGCTGTCTTAGAGGCTCGCATCCAGCGCACAACGAAAGTGGAAGAGCAGCACCTGCTGTTAGCCATCCTGCACGACCAGGTAAACAACGGTGCCAAACAAGTATTGGAGTTTAACGATATGAACTACGAAGATGTTCTCGCCATTCTGCATTCCTCCAGGCGCAATGTCAGTGATGGCATAGAGCTTCCTGATGAAGATGAGGAAGAGTATGAAGCCACTGGCAGCCAAAGTCGCAACGACAGCAACGGCCAGAAAGCCACCACCCAGGCCAAGAAGACATCCAAGACCCCAGTCCTGGATTCTTTTGGCACAGACCTGACCCAGTCGGCGCTGGAAGGAAAGCTCGACCCCTGCGTGGGGCGCGAGCGCGAGATACAGCGCATGATTGAAATCTTAGGGCGGCGCAAGAAGAACAACCCCATTCTGATTGGCGAGCCGGGAGTCGGCAAGAGTGCCATCGTCGAGGGGCTGGCACAGATGATTGCCAACCACCACACCTCGCCGATGCTTTTCGGCAAGCGCATCTACACGCTCGACATGACAGGCATTGTGGCTGGAACGAAATATCGCGGACAGTTCGAGGAGCGGCTGCGCCAGCTGATGAAGGAGCTGGAGCAGAACGACAACATCATCGTCTTCATCGATGAGATTCACACCATCATCGGTGCAGGCTCCACTCCCGGCTCCATGGATGCCGCCAACATCATGAAGCCTGCGCTGGCGCGCGGCACCATTCAGTGCATCGGCGCCACAACGTTAGACGAATACCGCAACTCCATCGAGAAAGACGGGGCGCTGGAGCGCCGCTTCCAGAAAATTCAGGTCGAGCCGACAACGAATGAGGAAACGCTGCAGATTCTGCGCAACGTCAAAGACCGCTATGAGTACCACCATCGGGTGCAGTACACTGACGAGGCACTGGTGGCTTGTGTCAAATTGACAGACCGCTACGTCAGCGACCGCTTCATGCCCGACAAGGCCATTGATGCCCTTGACGAAGTGGGCTCACGCGTTCATCTGTCGACCGTACAGATACCGCCAGAGATAACAGACAAGGAAAAGGAGATAGAACACGTCAAGGAGCGCAAGCAGCAGGCCGTGAAAAACCAGAATTTCGAGCTGGCAGCCAGCTATCGCGACCGCCAGACCGAGCTGGAAAAACAGCTGGCAGAGCTGAACAGCAGGTGGCAGAGCGGCGAAGGCGATGTGCGGCAGACCGTTACCGAACAGGAAGTGGCAGAGGTCGTCTCCATGATGACAGGTGTGCCCGTACAGCGCATGGCCCAGCAAGAGGGTGTCCGCCTGAAAGGCATGGCAGAGGAGCTGAGACAGAATGTCGTTGCCCAAGACCGCGCCATCGAGAAGATAGTGCGCGCCATTCAGCGCAACCGCGTCGGCCTGCGCGACCCAAACCACCCCATCGGCGCCTTCATGTTCCTCGGCCCCACTGGTGTCGGCAAGACCTATCTGGCAAAGAAGTTGGCCGAGTTCATGTTCGGCAGCGCCGATGCGCTTATCCGTGTCGACATGAGTGAATACACCGAGGCGTTCAACACTTCACGCCTCATCGGCGCACCTCCGGGCTACGTGGGCTATGAAGAGGGCGGCCAGCTTACCGAGCGCGTAAGGCGGCATCCCTACTCCATCGTTCTGCTCGATGAGATAGAGAAAGCCCATCCCAACGTGTTCAACCTGCTGCTGCAAGTGCTTGATGAGGGTCGGCTGACTGACGGTAACGGCCGCTTCGTTGACTTCCGCAACACAGTCATCATCATGACCTCCAACGCAGGCACTCGCCAGCTCAAGGATTTCGGCAGGGGCGTTGGCTTCAATGCCGGCTCTGCGGGGCTCGCCATGGATGAGCGCGACAAGGAACACGCCCGTAACATCGTGCAAAAGGCACTTTCGCGCCAGTTCTCGCCCGAGTTCCTCAACCGTCTCGATGAGATTATCACCTTCGACCAGCTCGACCTGGAAGCCATTAAGAAAATCCTTGACATTGAGCTGCGCCCGCTCTGCAAGCGCATAGGCGACATGGGCTTCACGCTCGAACTGACCGAGCAGGCAAAAGAGTTTGTGGCCACCAAAGGCTATGACGTGCAATTCGGGGCGCGCCCCCTGAAGCGGGCTGTCCAGACTTACATCGAGGATTGCATCTGCGAGAAAATCATCAACGAAGAGTTGATGCCGGGCACGACCATCCGCATCTCTAAACACCCTGAGAAAGAAGAGCTTCTGTTCGAATAAAGCCACATAGCGCCCATGCCCATTGTCAGAATCGACTCGCTGGCCTTGCCGGAAGTTCAGGTGTTCAGCCAGCTGACCGAAGCGCAGCTGCACAATCGGCTGAATCCCGCACAGGGCATCTTCATTGCCGAGAGCCCGAAGGTCATCAGCGTGGCGCTCGACCAGGGTTACCAGCCGCTGTCGCTGCTCTGCGAAGAAAAGCACATCAGCGGCGATGCCAAGACCATCATCAGCCGGTGCCCATCAGACATTCCCATCTATACAGGTCCCCGCCAGCTGCTCAGCCAGCTGACGGGGTACACTTTAACACGCGGCGTGCTGTGCGCCATGCGGCGCCCCGCGCCGAAAACTCTCGAAGAAATCTGCCGTAATGCCCGCCGCCTGGTCGTCATAGACGGCGTTACGGACACCACTAACATCGGTGCCATCTTCCGCTCGGCAGCCGCTCTCGACATTGATGGCGTACTGCTCACCCGGCAGTCGTGCGACCCGCTCAACAGGCGCGCAGTCCGCGTGTCCATGGGCTCGGTGTTCCTGATACCGTGGACTTGGCTCGACACGCCCGTCAGCAGTCTTCGCGAATTGGGATTCCGCACCGTAGCCATGGCTCTGACCTCAGAGTCGGTGTCCATTGACCATCCGCAGTTGGCAGCAGAGCCGCAGCTGGCCATTATTATGGGAACAGAAGGTGATGGACTGTCAGAACAAGTCATCAATACCGCTGACTATGTGGCTCGCATCCCCATGTCTCACGGCGTTGACTCACTCAATGTCGCCGCGGCCGCGGCTGTTGCATTCTGGCA
>JAFLSH010000221.1 GCA_022511055.1 Prevotella sp.
AGAAAGATGACTATCGTGGTCAGCCGCTGCTGACCGTCTATAACGGCATAGGCCGTCTCGCCAGTTTTCTCATACAGAAGATGGCCGAAATAGTAAGGGGGGTGAATAGGCTCTTTGGTAGTCCGGCACTACAATCTGGTTTCCCCGAATCATTCCCGCAATCGTTGTAGATACTTCCATCACGTATAGTTTATATATATGCCAACCAGCTCCCAGACATCAGCAATTAGGTAATGAAAGGCGTGGGAACTCTCAGCTTATTACCTACTTTGGCTCTGGACTGCCTGATTGAATAATAAGCAATGCCCACGCCAAACGATATAATATTCCCTTTAGGGAGATAAAATATCATCTACGTGGGCGTTCTTGCTCATCATCTTCAATCAAGAATGGTCCAGATTCAAGTAGAGATAACTTTGCTAAACGCCCTGCCCTTGACACTCCTACGAATGTCTTAGGCGGTACAAATTTAGCAAAAAACGTTAAACATAGCAAGAACTTGCTTATTTTTTAACATATTATAAAAAATCTGTCGGTATTGACTTTTCTATTGTGCCTAAAACTTTTCAATCAGATGTTCTTTATGTTTCTTCCTATACATCTCAAATAAAAAGCCATGGAAAACTTACATATACCAGTATTTGTGTCCAATAATATGCCTTCACAGACATCCCATTCCCACGAAAAGAAGGCAGATTTGAGAATTTTGAATGAAAGATTTGAGAATTTTGAATGAAAGATTTGAGAATTTTTCTTGGTAGATTTGAGAATTTTGACTACCTTTGTGGCGTAAAAATCAAATAGTTATGTTCAAAAGGAAACAATTCGGCGAATTAACAAGCAGACTCTCCGAGCCACGCGACAAAATCCAAGCCATATCAGGCCCACGCCAGGTTGGGAAATCGACAATGGTGAAACAGGTATTGGAAGAAACAGCAATACCCTATCTGTCTGTCAGCGCAGACAATGTTCCCAAGTCCGATACTTTCTGGATTAATGAAATGTGGTCGACAGCACGGGCCCGAATGAAAGCAACTAAGGCACAAGAGTATCTGTTAGTGATAGATGAAGTCCACAAGCTGGATAACTGGAGCGAAGCAGTCAAGAAGGAATGGGATGATGACACGCGAAACGATGTAAACCTGAAAGTGGTTGTATTAGGCTCTTCGCGCCTGTTGCTCAAAAGCGGGCTGTCTGAATCTCTGGCGGGCAGATACGAACTCATTCGCATGCCACACTGGAGCTACAGCGAGATGCACGAAGCCTTCGGCATGGATATCAACCAGTATATCTACTTCGGGGGCTATCCCGGCGGGGCGAAGCTCTGTCATGATGAACGCCGCTGGCGCAGATACATCAAAGACAGCATCATAGCCCCCGCCATTGAGCGTGATGTCCTGATGACCAAGACACTCTATAAGCCGGAACTCATGCGGCAGCTTTTCAACTTAGGCTGCCTGTACTCTGGCAAGGAGCTGTCGCTGAACAAGATGTTGGGGCAGCTGCAAGATGTAGGCAACGTGACCACACTGGCCGGCTACCTGAACACCTTGGGAGAGGCGCAGCTGCTCTGCGGGCTGCAGAAATATGCACAAGACGAAGCCAGGAAATACAATTCCGTTCCCAAACTGATGGTCTACAACACAGCCTTGCTCTCTGCCCAGGAAAACGCGGCTTACGAAAATGTCTTCACCACCCCAAGCCTGTGGGGAAGGTGGGTTGAAAGCGCCATAGGGGCATATCTTCTGAGCCAGGCAGATGAATATGACTACAGACTGTATTACTGGCGCGAGAGAGATGATGAAGTAGACTTTGTGATAGCCCGTGGCGAGCAGACCATTGCCATAGAGGTGAAAAGCGGAAGGCGTAGCAGCAACAAGGGGCTGACAGTCTTCGGCAGCAAATTCCACCCGCAGCAGTCCATCGTCGTCGGAACTGGCGGCGTGCCTCTTGAGGAGTTCCTGACTTGGGATATTGAGAGCCTGCTCTTATGAGCATCGAAAGCAAAGGGGAGATGCCTGCCGGCATCTCCCCTTCGCATAATATGAAGTTCGCGCTCGTTTTATTTCTCGTCAATCACGGTCTCCTCGGCAAAGTCGAGTACGTTCTTGCGGTTTGCCTGCATGCGCTCGTACTCCTCCTTGGAGCCGACAATAATCTTGTCGAAGTCGCGCAGACCTGTACCGGCGGGAATCAGGTGACCGCAAATCACGTTCTCCTTCATGCCCTCCAGGTAGTCAACCTTACCGCGGATGGCAGCCTCGTTGAGTACCTTCGTGGTCTCCTGGAACGAAGCGGCAGACATGAACGACTTGGTCTGCAATGCGGCGCGGGTGATACCCTGCAGAATCTGCGTAGAGGTGGCGGGCACGGCATCGCGCACCTGAACGAGCTTCAGGTCGCGGCGCTTCAGCGAGGAGTTCTCGTCGCGCAGCTTGCGGGCCGTCACAATCTGGCCGGGCTTCATGTTCTCAGATGCACCGGCATCAACAACCACCTTCTTGCCCCAGATGCGGTCGTTCTCCTCAGCGAAGTCGAGCTTGTCTATGAGTTCTTGCTCGAGGAATGAGGTGTCGCCCGGGTCGTTAATCTGCACCTTGCGCATCATCTGGCGGACAATAATCTCGAAGTGCTTGTCGTTAATCTTGATACCTTGCAGACGGTACACATCCTGCACCTCGTTAACGATATATTCCTGAACGGCAGTCGGGCCCTTGATGGCAAGAATGTCGCTCGGCGTAATGGCACCGTCGGAGAGCGGGGTGCCGGCGCGCACGGCGTCATGCTCCTGCACCAGAATCTGCTTCGAGAGCGAGACAAGGTACTTGCGCTGCTCGCCAGTCTTAGAGGTAACAATGATTTCGCGGTTGCCGCGCTTCACCTTGCCCATGGTCACCTCGCCGTCAATCTCGGAAACCACGGCGGGGTTAGACGGGTTGCGGGCCTCGAACAGCTCAGTCACACGGGGCAGACCGGCGGTAATGTCACCACCCTTGGCTGCAGCGCGCGGAATCTTGACCAGTGTCTCACCAGTCTTGACCGTCTGGCCGTCCTCAACCACCACGTGGCCACCCACGGGGAAGTTATACGTTCCTATCTTCTCGCCATTGGGTGCAATGACATCGCAGGTAGGCACTTTCGACTTGTCCTTCGACTCGGTTACAATCTTTTCGGTCAGGCCGGTCGTCTCGTCGGTCTCTGCACGGAAGGTAACGCCCTCGATAACGTCGTTGAACTTCAGCGTACCGGCATATTCGGTCACGATAACGGCATTGAAGGGGTCCCACTGGGCTATCTTGTCGTTACGCTGCACCACGTCGCCGTTCTTGAAGTAGAGTGAAGAGCCGTAGGGCACGTTCACCGTCGAAAGCACAATCTTGGTGTTCGGGTCAACGAAGCGGAGTTCGCCCAGGCGGCTGACCACCATCTCGCAGTCGCGGCCTTCCTCGCTGAAGGGCACGGTGCGCACCTCTTCCAGCTCAATCTTGGCCTTGTCGTACTTAGAGACAATGTTGGCATTGGCGGCGGCATTGGCAGCCACACCACCGGCGTGGAAGGTACGGAGCGTCAGCTGGGTACCGGGCTCACCAATGGCCTGGGCGGCAATGACACCCACAGCCTCGCCCTTCTGCACCATGCGGCGGGTAGCAAGGTTGCGGCCGTAGCACTTCATGCACACGCCCCGCTTCGACTCGCAGGTCAGCACCGAGCGGATTTCAACGCTCTCAATATCGCTCTTCTCAATGGTCTCAACAACGGCCTCGGTGATTTCCTCGCCGGCAGCCACAATGACATCGCCGGTCTTCGGGTCGAGAATGTCGTGAACGCTTACGCGGCCAAGGATACGCTCGCCCAGGCTGGAGATAACCTCGTCGCCATTCTTCAGCGCGGTGCAGACCAGGCCACGCAGCGTGCCGCAGTCTTCCTCGGTAATGATTACGTCATGAGACACGTCGACAAGTCGGCGGGTCAGGTAACCAGCATCGGCAGTCTTCATGGCGGTGTCGGCCAGACCCTTACGGGCACCGTGGGTAGAGATGAAGTACTCCAGCACAGACATGCCTTCCTTGAAGTTCGACAGAATCGGGTTCTCAATAATCTGGTGTCCTTCGGCACCGGCCTTCTGCGGCTTGGCCATCAGACCACGAATACCAGAGAGCTGCTTAATCTGGTCCTTACTACCACGGGCGCCGGAGTCAAGCATCATGAACACGGCGTTGAAGCCCTGGTCGGCCTCGGTCA
>JAFLSH010000222.1 GCA_022511055.1 Prevotella sp.
CGCGAGGCGCTACGGCTGGAGCGTGAAGCCAAAGGCCAAGTAGGCGCGCTGCGCGCACGGATTGGCGGTGACCTGACCGAAGACGGGAAGACTGAACGTGTCAGTCACGCGGATGGCCTTCGTCGCCCTGAGCGAGAGGTTGGTCACGGCGAAGCCGTCAGCACCGTAGAGGTCGGTGGCAAAGGGAACGGCACCAGCCGTGGCTGTCCAGTCAGCACCGCCGAGGCGGAACGGCACGTTGACCTCCACATAGCTGCTGTAGGCGCGGTCGCCGTCTTTGTTCACACCGTCATTGCCCGCAAAGTTAGTGTACCACTGCAAGGCCACGGGGCCGAAGTCGTAGCCGACAGTGGCCTCGAAGACGTGGTTAGTGGCATCGTTGTCGTACTTGAAATAGCGGCCCTGCGGGTCAGCGCCCGTGCTAAACCAGTAGTCGGTAACGCCCACATTGAAACCGCCCACCGAGTAGCCCAGTGTCAGGTCGAACTCCTTCGTGTCGGCCGGGTTGGCCAGACCGTAGCTGCCCCACGCCGTCAGGCTCAGCCCTTTGCAGGCCACGCCGAGCGTAGGCTGAACGGCAGCGCTGCCCAAGTCCTGGCCGCGCCAGATGTATTGACTCACAAAGTCGGCACTGACTGCCGTCTCGCACGAACTCTCTTGGGAAAGGGCGGCCGCACTGGCGACCCACCCCATAACAAACAACAAAACAATCTTTTTCATAACCTTAAAAATACCTTTTTTAACTAAATAACTTAAACTTTTTATCCTAAAAACTTAAACCTAATTGTAGCAACTCTCGCCATGCTCGTAGATGTCGAGCCCTTCTTCCTCGATACGCCCGCCAACGCGCAGGCCGTGTGCCTTCTTGAGACCGAAGAACAGCACCACGCCGCAGACCGCAGCCCAGAGGTCGATGACCAGAACGCCGAACAGCTCTGCCCCGAAGAATCCCCAGCCGTGGCCGTAAAGTGCGCCGCTGTCTGTGGCAAGCAGGCCCGTCAGCAGCGTGCCGAGTATGCCGCACACGCCATGCACACTGGAAGCGCCCACAGGGTCGTCGATGTGCAGCTTGCGGTCGATGAACTCAATAGCCCAGACCAGCACCAGGCCGCAGGCCAGTCCGATGGCCACCGCGCCAATGGGCGACACCAGGTCGCAGCCCGCCGTGATGCCCACCAGGCCGGCCAGCACACCGTTGAGTGTCAGCGAGAGCGAAGGCTTGCCATACTTGCACCATGTGAGGAACATGGTGGCCACACCGCCGGCGGCGGCAGACAGGTTGGTGGTCAGAAACACGTGCGAGATGGCCAGGCGGTTTACCTCGCCAGAGGCGGCCAGCTGAGAGCCGGGGTTGAAGCCAAACCAGCCAAGCCAGAGAATGAACACGCCGAGCGCGGCCATCGTCAGGTTGTGGCCGGGAATGGCGCGGCTCTTCCCGTCGGCCGAGTACTTGCCCAGGCGGGGCCCCAGGGCCATGGCGCCCACCAGCGCCAGCACACCGCCCACGCTGTGGACTATGGCCGAGCCGGCAAAGTCGTGGAACACCGCGCCGAAGGTCGACATCATGAACGAGCCGTCAGCCTCATCGCAGAGCCAGCCGCCGCCCCAGGTCCAGTGACCCACAACGGGGTAGATGAACGCCGAGATGATAGCGCTGTAAACCAGATACATAGAGAACTTGGTGCGCTCGGCCATGGCACCGCTGACAATGGTGGCAGCCGTGGCGCAGAAAACGGTCTCGAAAATCAGAAAGCCCTCCACGGGCAGGTCGCCCTGGTAGAAGCTGAGGTCGCCCCAGTTGGGCGCGCCGATAAACCCGGCCCCGTCAGAGCCGAACATGAAGCCGAAGCCGAGGAAGAAGAACAGCAGCGAGCCGAACATGAAGTCGACAAAGTTCTTCATCAAGATGTTAGCCGTGTTCTTCGAGCGGGTGAAGCCCGCCTCGCACAGCGCAAAGCCTGGTTGCATCCAGAAGACCAGCATGGCTGCCAGCAGCATCCACACGGTGTCAAGTGATAATCCTATTTCGTTCATACTGATTTTGTGTTTGTGTCGTTAAATTATTACTGTTTGTGTTTCTCTCTGTCCGTCTATTTCTTGTCGCGCAGTACGGTGTCGCCGTTCTCGCCCGTGCGTATAGACCAGGTGTCAATCATGTCGCTCACGAATATGCGCCCGTCGCCGACATTGCCCGTGTGCGCCACCTTCAGAATCACCTTGACCGTGGGCTCTACGAACTGGTCGCGGCAGACAATGGTCAGTGCCACACGCTCTATCACGTCTGTCGAGTACTGAACGCCGCGGTAGATGCGCTCCTCACGGCTCTGCCCGATGCCATGCACGTTGTGGTACTCAAACCAGTCGATGTCCGACTGCAGCAGAGCCTCCTTCACATCCTCGAACTTCGTCTTTCGGATAATAGCTTCAATCCTTTTCATTCTTTTTACCTTTTTTGTTTGTGTTACATTTGTTGTTCCTGAAACGTTTCGGGTGCAAAGTTACGGCAAAAAGAAAGTAAACGCAACAGATTTCAGACAGAATAATGCTAAAAAATGAGCAAAAGTTTTATTTTGCAACTAATTCTATTGTATCGCATTACAATTTATCACTTTTCTGCATCGTTTTTGTTTTCATCTGACACTTTCTTGACATTTTGATGGTTTTGGGCGGTCAAAAAAGCAAGAATTCAGGCGGAAAGGCGAGGGAATTTGGCAGAAAATTCGTAACTTTGCGCCGTGATTCACCAAGAAAACACCAAAGACTATCCCGACAAGATGTCGCCGGAGCAGGCGCGGACTTTCCGTGATGATGTGTTGAACATCGTTGCGCAGATTCCCTGCGGGCAGGTAACCACCTACGGCATCATTGCGGCATGGGCGGGCTGGCCGAGCCACTCGCGCATGGTGGGGCGCACGCTCCGCTACACGCCGGGAGCCGAGCTGCTGCCGTGCCACCGCGTGGTGAACGCCGCAGGGCGCACCGCCCCGGGCTGGAGCCGCCAGCGCGCGCTGCTGGAAGCAGAGGGCGTGGCGTTCAGGCCCAACGGCCGCGTAGACATGCGGCAGCATCTCTGGGAGCCTCAGGTGTTGTGAGTTCTGAAACAGACCAAAGGAAGCGAATATGTCGGCAAAGGAAATCATCAAATACATGGAAGCGCTGCAAGACGAAGAGCAGCGGCAGGTGCTAATGCGATTTTTCAAGACCGCCGCCGGGCAGTACGGCCACGGCGATGAGTTTCTGGGCATCAGAGTGCCACAGACGCGGGAAGTGGTGAAGGCGGCGGCGAAAGACACGCCGCTGAGCGAGATTCCGCCGCTGTTGCAGTGCCGCTGGCACGAAGTGCGGCTCTGCGGGCTGCTGATACTCGTCTGGAAATTCGAAAGGCTGGCCACCAGGCGGCTCATCGACAGCGCAGAGGCCACGGCCGCGCGCGATGAGATAGTGATGCTCTACCTGAAGCATGCCGAGCGGGCCAACAACTGGGATTTGGTAGACATGTCTGCGCCAAAGATTCTCGGCCACTGGCTATTGCTGCCGAGCAGTCTGGGCGGCCATGACTACAAGCTGAGAGTACTCGATGAACTGGCGCAAAGCCCGTGCCTCTGGAAACAGCGCATAAGCATGGTCTGCACGTGGAAAACCTTGCAGCAGGGCGACCCCTCGTGGTGTCTGCGCTACGCCGAGGTGCATCTGCACCATCCCCATGACCTGATGCACAAGGCTGTCGGCTGGATGCTCCGCGAGATGGGCAAGCGCGTCTCCATGGAGCTGCTGCGCGATTTCCTCAGCCAGCATGCCCACGAAATGCCCCGCACCGCCCTGCGCTACGCCATAGAGCAGATGAACGAAACGGAGCGCCGCCACTGGCTGGCCGTTCCGCGCACCCGCTGACCGCCAAAGCCCCGCGCCCCGCGTCAGCGGCGCTTCTTGGGCTTCGGCGCGGGCAGCGCCTTGCAGGTCTCGCGCACCAGTGCGGCCAGGTAGTCGCGGTCATCTACATCAGTAATGCGGAAATAGTCCTTCGCCCCCTCGTAGGGCGGCTGCAAGTCCACGGTGCGAAGCAGCGCGCGCCCCTGTTCGGTCGGCTTGACATAGAACTGGTCATCGCAGATAAGCCCGAAAATCTTTCCGTTGCAATAAATGGCATAGTCGCCAAACATCTTCTTGGTAACAATCTCGCCCGCCCCGGCACATTGGTCGGCAATATAGTCTACAAAATCAATCGTACACGCCATA
>JAFLSH010000223.1 GCA_022511055.1 Prevotella sp.
GGTTTTCGGGCGGATTTGGTGGCATTTTGGTTGGGGGAGGGTAGGCGTGGTAGGTGCAGTAGGTTTAGTAGGTGTGGTAGGTTTAGTAGGTAAAAAATGGGAATGTGCCGTTCCCTTTGCCGGCACATTCCCATGATGCTGTTGCCGCTTACTTGCGGAAGATGACTTTCTTGCCATCGAAGATGTAGATGCCGTTCTCCTTCGGCGTAGCCACTTGCTGGCCGCCCAGTGTGTAGTAGGCATTGCTCTTCATGGCCGGCTTCTTGGTAGCAGTCTTGATGCCAGTCTCCTCGTCTTCTGTCGGCTCTTCAAAATAGATGACAGTAGGAACGAAGTCAGGCGTGTTGGCCTCGATGACCTTGTCAAGCACTACAAGATAGACCGTGTTGGCGGCCACTTTGCCGTCTTCTGCCAGCAGGAATGCACCCTTTGCCTTGTCGAAAGGATAGTATTTCACGGTGCTGGGGATGGTGTCTGTCACGGTCTTGGTGCTGGTCTCGCCCTCTTCATCAGTGACTTCTACTTGCTTATCGTAGACGTAGTCTTTGGTTACGCCCTCAGCCGATGCGCCGCTCTCGCCGCTCCACTCCAGATAGTTCTGTGTGAAGTTGAAGATGCCCGGAGCCGTTCTGCTCGGGTCGTTCTTGATGACGTACTTGCCCGGCTTGCCGATGAGGATGGTGGCTTTCTGGGCATCAATCGAGCTTCCGTAGATGTCGGCCACAGCCAGCCCGACCTTCTGGCCGTTTAGCTCGTAAGGCTCTAACTCTCTGCTGTTGATTAACATGTAGCTGAGGTTAGGCCCGGTTTTTGGCAAATAGACTTCATTGCCCTTAAACCAAGGCAGGAAGCCTGTCTCATCAATTTCTATCTCTTCTAAATAGTCACTTTCAAAATAAGCAAGATATTCCTCTGGCTCAGTAATCTCTATGGTTATCGGGTTTTCTGTTACCTGCTCGCCAGTACTCTTCTTGACCCAGTATGCAAATTTGGTGTTGCCGGGGTTGCCGCCAGTTGTGTCGGGCAGGGCTTCGATGGTGACCTTGTCGCCGAAGTCGTTGACAGCCTTGTCGATAGTCACCGTGCCGAAACGGTCATATCCGTCAGCTACGCGGGGATTCACGCGGTTGAACAGCGCATAGTGTACGGCATCTGGCTCATCAGGGAAGCCTGCGCCCATGGCCTCTTCCAGTGAGCTGAACATAGACGAGGAGTCATATTTCTGCGATTGAACTTCCAGAACGCTTGGATTGGTAGGGCTTTCGACGGAATCGTTGAAAACAGCCTCACCATCAATGTACTTCTCTGCCGCGAAGCCTGCAAAGTTCCAGCCTTCGGCAGCAATGGCGTGGGCAGAATAATAGCCGTAGGCGATGAGTGCGCTTTCATACACAAACTTGACTTCGACCTGCTCTGCCGGCTCTCCAAAAGTTGCGCCTTCTTCGGGGGTTGCACTTGTGTCGCCTTCAAACGTGGCGTACACCATACCGGCACCGCTGGGGTATGCCTTCAGCTGTCCGTAGACAGGCACGTAGGTGCCGCCTGCCAACGCGTTGCCTGAAGCAGACAATGCCACTGCCAGGGCGACCAAACTTTTACGAGTAAAGATTCTTTTCATCATTTTACCTTTCTTTTTGTGGTTAATACTGAATAAATGTCTGTAAATGTCTTTTTTATTTTTGTGTGTTGCCGTTTGTCTTTCGGGTGCATAGGTGTGGATTCCGGGGAATATCCACCAAAAGATATTCTGTGGTTGATGGGGGATACGTTTCTTGTGAATAAAAACAGGCTACGTGCCTCGTGAAGTTCTTACATGCTGTTTGAGTTTTTGCATTTGCTTGCAAAATTAAGTGTTTTTTTTGAGAAAAAGAAGAAAATGAAAGGAAAATTGCGCGGAAAGCGGCTTTTTGTTTGAAAAGTGTCGGTTTTCGGGCGGATTTGGTGGCATTTTGGTTGGGGGAGGGGAGGCGTGGTAGGTGCAGTAGGTGTGGTAGGTTTGGTAGGTGCAGTAGGTGTGGTAGGTGGAATTGTTTCAAAATAAAACGTTTTTGATACAATCGAGAAACGATGTTTGAATAAAAAAGTGTATCTTTGCACCGATATTTCCTAACTAAAAGCAAAAAACACTTTTCTATGATGAACAAGAAATTAGCCGGTGCGCTCCTTGCAGCGCTTGTCAGCCTCTCACCGGGCAAGGTGTGGGCTCAGCTGTCTTCAAACCCCGACAAGTTCCTGGGTAACATCACCACGTGGGGACAGGTGGACTATGGCAACGAGAAGTTCTACCAGCTGTGGAACCAGATTACACCCGAGAACGAGTCGAAGTGGGAGTCGGTAGAGGGAACTCGCAACAGTTACAATTGGAGCGGCTGCGACCGAAGCTACAACTATGCCAAGCAGCATGGATTCCCCTTCAAGTTCCATGCGCTGATATGGGGCTCGCAGTACCCGAAGTGGATGGACAACCTGCCGACTGCTACCCAGTACAAGGAAATTGTAGAGTGGATGGATGCCGTCAAGAAAAAATACCCCGACTTGCAGCTGATTGACGTGGTGAACGAGGCCATACCCGGCCATGCCCCCGCACCCTACAAGGATGCGCTGGGCGGCGACGGCGTGACGGGCTACGACTGGATTATCAAGGCTTTCGAGATGGCGCACGAGCGCTGGCCGGATGCTATCCTGATATACAACGACTACAACACGTTCCAGTGGAACACCGACCAATACATCGACCTGGTTACCACGCTGCGCAATGCCGGTGCGCCCATTGATGCCTATGGCTGCCAGTCGCACGACCTGAACGACTGCAACCTGACGACGTTCAAGAACTCGATGACCAAGATACAGAATGCGCTGAAGATGCCGATGTACATTACCGAGTACGACATTGACAAGGCTGACGACCAGCAGCAGCTGACACGCTACAAGGAGCAGATTCCCGTGATGTGGGAGGCCGACTACTGCGCCGGCGTGACCCTCTGGGGCTACATACACGGCCGCACCTGGGTGGACAACTCGGGCATTATCAAGAACGGCAAGGACCGCCCGGCCATGGAGTGGCTGCGCGAGTATATGCAGAGCGACAAGGCCAAGCAGGCCAAGAGCCCCTTCCCCGGCATGGTGAAGGAAGCCTCGGTCTATGTCAAGCCCTCGGCACTGGGCGTGACGATAGAAGAGCCCATGAGCATTGAGGTGCGCGCCCGCCTGAAGACGAAGACCATAGACCACGTGGACCTCTACGTGGGTACGGCACTGGTGGCCACCATGACCGAAGCGCCGTACACTGCGGAGTATGTGCCCGAGAAGACCGGCAAGTACACGCTGAAGGCCGTGGTGACGGCTACAGACGGCACTACCTACGAGCGCCTGTCAGGCTTCACGGCCAATAAGCCGCGCACACCGTACAAGGGCGGCACCACCCTGCCCGGTACGCTGGAGGCTGAGAACTTCGACTCGGGCGGCGAGGGCATGACGTTCCACGACTCCGACACGAAGAACGAGGGCACGACGGCCTACCGCAACGACGGCGGCGGCGTTGACATTATACAGACCCCGACGGGTTACGGAATAGGCTACACGGCCGTAGGCGAGTGGCTGGAATATACCGTTGACGTGACGGAGGCCGGCAACTACAGCTACAAGGCCACTGCCTCTTCAGGTCTGACGGGCTCGGGCTTTACGCTGAGCCTGGTGGACAACAACGGCCTGACACAGCTCTGCAAAGTCAACGTGCCGCAGACGGGCAACAACGACTGGGGCACATACACGACCATCGAGGGCAAGCTCAGCCAGCCACTGGAGGCCGGTACGCAGCGCCTGCGCCTGACCATCACCGGTGCTTACTGCAACATCGACAAGATTGTGCTGGAATGCACTTCGAGTACGGGCATTGTCGACGTGCGCGGCGACGACGACGGCGCATCCGCAGGCTACAGCCTGACGGGTCAGAAGGTCAGCGCCGACTATCGGGGCATTATCATCCGAAACGGCAAGAAGGTGCTGAAGAAGTAGACCTGCTTCCATCCGCGCTCCCCCAAGTGCGGCGCCCAGCGCCCGCACTTGGGGGATTTTCTTATGTCATGTAAGTCGGGAATTTGGCCGAAAAACGATGGGAGTTTCGGAAAATACTCCGTGAGTTTCGACAAAAAAGCGGC
>JAFLSH010000224.1 GCA_022511055.1 Prevotella sp.
AAAACTCCATGCTTTAGGAAAATTTCTCCGTGAGTTTTGCCCAAAACTCACGGAGAAATTTTCCTAAAGCACCGCTTTTTTCCGCTAAAGTGCCGCTTTTTTTCCGCAAACTCACTGCTTTTTCGCCGCCATCAGCAGAGTTACCTTAGCCGTCTTATTGTCCATGCCGGGCATCGTCGCGCCGATGGGCGCGCCGATGTAGGTCGGGTCGCAGACGGTGAAGCGCCTGCCGCCGAGGACTATGTAATCTCCCTCCACGGCCGTCTTGAATTCAACCGCCGCAGCCAGGTGGCCGGGATAGAACACTAATAGCACGTCAAGCCCCAAGAGGTCTCTCACTAACCTTGAGTACAGGATTGCGCGGTCTTCGCAGTCGCAGTAGGGGTAGCGGAGTGTCTCCTCTGCAAAGAAGGCGCGGTCGTGCCCCCACACCTTGTCGTCATATTCGTAGACAAAGGCCGTCTGCACCCAGTTCAGCAGCCACCCTGCCGCCGCCTCGGCGCTCGCCTCACGGCCCATGGCCGCCCGCAGTTGTGGGTACAGCTGCTCCCTGACCTTTCCCGCCAGCGGCGTGGTGGCATACATGGCCCACCTCGACAGCACGTCATCCCCCACCATCGAGGTCGGGTAGCTGTCGTAGAACTCCAGAAGGTTTTCGTTCACCTGCACCTTGATGCTCGTCAGGCTGTCCGCTGGCGCAAGCAGGCGTTCCGCCGAGTTCCGCTCGGCCAGCCGCTGCTCCTGGGTAATCCAGAGCGAGAGCGGCCGCTCTTCCGGGTAGGCTATGTCGCAGATGCGCATCCCCCTGTCGTCGGCAGGCTCTGTCAGGTAGAACAAGCCGTCTTGCAGCTTGTATGCGGCCATGCCGAATATCTGATGCTCGCTCTTGAACAGCAGCCGCAGCCGCCTGTCCTCCGCCAGCCCAAACCTGACTTTATACCCTGACTGGCACAGGGCGTAGCCCTGCATCATCCTCGCCTCGTTGCTGCCCTTGCCGCAGACCGCTTCGCTCATGGCTCCAAGCATCATCAGGTATGCCCAGTCGCAGAGCTGATGCTCCATCCGCAACGCCAGGCAGTCGCGTATCAGGTTGTCATACTGCGCGGCAGACAGCTCTTCCCAGCCCGCCGCAAAAGCCTTTTCATCCATTCCGCCCAGCCTGAACGCAAAGCCCTTCGGCAGCCTGACCCGCCCGGCTGTTCCAAAAAACTGGAACGTGGCCGTCTGCCACTCGCCATCGTTCTCCCTGATGGGCGCAACAGGCTTCGGCTGCGGTTGCGGCGCGGGGGTAGGCACTACCTCGTCATAGTCTATGGGCTTCGGCTCGTTCCGCTGCTCCCTGTCATATATCACGGGTGGCAGCATCTCGTCTTTCGGCCGCTCCACCGGCTCAATCCGCTGATGCCACTCCCATGCCTGCCGCATCCACTCGGCATATTCCCGGTTGGCCTTCTGGCGGAAATCCTCATACTCTGCCCTTGCCTGCCGCCGGAACTCGTCATAGCTCTTGCGGAACTCATCCGTCTGGCCGTCAGCCACCGCCCATGCCCAGACCCACATGGCAACAAGGATTAGCCGTTTCATATCTTTCGCGGTTATTTCAGTTTCATGTTCTGCCAAGTGTCTGCAACAGACTGCGAAGGCGTAATGGTTGGTGTCTGGCTTTTGCCGTTGGTTACGATAGACTCCTTGGCAACATGGTCAATAATATAGCTGCCGAGTTCTGAAAGCGAGACCTCACCTTTTGTCTCTTGCAGTTTCTTGAGCAGGAAATAGGTAAACAAGCCATGCCCCTTTTCCGCGTAAGGATAGGCCGTTTCGTCACCGCTCGCGGCAGAAAACACTATCATTTTCCCACTCGGTGCGGCAGCTTTGGCCTTAATGGCAACGCCACGTGCAGAGGCAAGCATGTTGTTGCCACGCTCACTGCCACTGAAACAGGCATCCATAAACACGGTTACGGAATGCGCCCCCATGCTGCCCAGCTCAGAATAAAGGCGGTTGAGCGGATAGCAGACTTCGGTCTGCCGCCCATCTGCATCTACTGGCAACAAGAACGCATCGCCAGAACTTTCGCTGGGAATACCGTGGCCTGCATAATAGAATATAACGTTCAAGTCGCCGTTATAAGCCTTGGCAATGTCGCGGATGTCTTTTACTGCGGAAAGTGTTGTTGCATACGTTGCATCTTTATATTGGCGTATGTTCTTTTCCGGCAGTCCAAGTGTCTTTTGACAATACGTGGCAAACATTGCCGCATCATTCTGTGCAAATTGCACCTTGCTGACCTTTTGGTAGTTCTCGTTACCAATGATTACGGCAAAAGTGCTTTTGTTGGTTTGTTTCGAAACAGGTATGTCTGTGTCCACATCTGACATGTCGCCCACACTCATTCGCCTGCGCTCTATGTTGGCTTTGTTGTTACCAATCTGGGGAGTTGTTTCTACAATGTTGCTCTCTATAGTTTCCAGAGGGTCAAACGAATACTCTACATTGTCGTTGTTAAGGGCTAACTCTATCGGCCTGAAATTGTAGTCCACATCGGTAATGGCATATTTCACACTCGTGTTCCCATCGTATGTGTACTTTTTCCCGCCATTCGTAAAGGTCACAGAAACCAAGGCTACATCATCACCATCAGGAACATATTTCAAGTCTGCGCTTTTCTTGATTGTTTCCCAATTTTGCTTGAATGTAGGCGCATCTTCCACTGGCACAGGCAACAAAATATCTGCAAAATCCCCATCGGAACTTACCATAAAACTTTCGTTATCTGCATCATATACAGACAATTTGAGCTGGTCGGCATTGAAATACTTTCTTTTCTCCTTTTCCTTCAATGCGTAATATTGCTCACACGTAGATTTGTACTTTTTCTTATACTCTTCCAACAATACAGCATATTCTGCTTTATACTTATCAGTCAATTCATTGATTTTATTTGTGCGTGTATTTTCATTCACGCGCTCTTGCCATTTGTTGGTACTTTCAAATTCTCCTTTTTTCTGCCATGTATTAATATCTTTTTCTATCCGTGGTTTTATGTATTCAGAAACAGGTATTAATGGGGTAAGGTTTTTCTGTATATATTGTTCTAATGTCATGGCCACTTCGCCCGTGATAAATTGAATTATTATTTGTCCATTTTTATCAATATATCCTTGCGTCTTTTTTTGTTTAATCAAAGCTACGCCATCTGAAAAATCATAAGCCTCATCATATTGGGGGCGGATGACAATTTTGCCACTTTTATCAATGTACCCATACTTCCTATTTTGTTTAATCAAAGCCAAGCCTTCTGAAAAATCGTCGACTTCATCAAATTGAGGTTCAATAACAATATTCCCGTTTTTGTTAATGTAGCCATATTTTCCATTGGAAACTATTTTTGCCAAGCCGTCAGAGAAATCATAAACCTCATCAAATCGTGGTCTAATAACAATATTTCCGTTTTTATCAATATAACTATGCTTTCCATTTTGTTTTATTAAAGCTAAACCATCTGAAAAATCATATGCTTCATCAAATTGAAATTTAATAACAATTTTCCCGCTTTTATCAATGTAACCATATTTCTTTTTTTGTTTAATCAAAGCTAAGCCATCTGAGAAATCATATGCCTCATCAAATTGTGGTTTAATAACAACGTTCCCACTTTTATCAATGTAACCACATTTCTCTTTTTGTTTAATCAAAGCCAAACCTTCTGAAAAATCGTCAATTTTATCATATTGAGGGTTAATAACAATAGTTCCGTTTTTATTAATGTAGCCATGTTTTCCATTGGATACTATTCTTGCCAAGCCATCTGAGAAATCATACGCCTCATCAAATTGTGGTCTAATAACAATATTCCCATTTTTATCAATATATCCATACTTTCCATTTTGTTTTATTAGAGCTAAACCTTCTGAGAAATCGTAAATATCCTCAAACTGAACTTTAATTGTGTTATAATTTTGTGCTATTACATATATTGGTAAAACAAATGTAACCAATATAACAAGTACTTGTTTGTTTAAAATATTAGTATTTTTCATAATTCATCAAGATTAAAAGTCATTGCCATAGTTAGCTATTTTTATTATGCGAGTTTTATGTATTATATTTGTACTA
>JAFLSH010000225.1 GCA_022511055.1 Prevotella sp.
TAATTATCTGCCGCAAATTTACAAAAAAACTTTCATTCACGGACACTTATCGGCAGGGATATTCCAAAAATTAACAATTCGGGCGCTGCATTCCCGGGCTAATTCCGCCCGGGAATGCAGCGCCGTGCCCACCCCTTCTGCCCCTGCGAGAGCGGCCCAAGACGGAAAAGTTACAAAATCAAAAGTATGTGATACACTATGAAATGCGCCTTTGGCTTTTATTGCGTATCTTTGCAACCAGACTAAAAACATAACCAATTCATTAAACCAAAAAAACTTATGAAGCAACTGAACAAAATCTCATTCATGGCACTGCTGCTCAGCGTGGCGGGTGCCGTAAACGTCAGTGCGCAAAGTCTGAAGGATGCCTACAAGGACTACTTCATGATTGGCGTGGCTGTCAACCAGCGCAATGTGACCAATGCCGAACAGCAGGCACTCATTAAGCGCGAATTCAACAGCGTAACCTGCGAGAACGACATGAAACCCGAGCCCACCGAGCCGCGCGAGGGCCAGTTCAACTGGGAGAACGCCGACCGCATTGCCAACTTCTGCCGCCAGAACGGCATCAAGCTGCGCGGCCACTGCCTGATGTGGCACTCGCAGATTGGACAGTGGATGTACAACGACAACCCCACCAAGGAAGTCTTCTACCAGCGCATGAAGAATCACATTCAGGCCGTTGTCTCGCGCTACAAGGATGTGGTCTACTGCTGGGATGTGGTCAACGAGGCCATGACCGACGACAAGAATGCCGAAGACCCCTACCGCCAGAGCGCCATGTACAAGCTCTGCGGCGACGAGTTCATTGCCAAGGCATTCCAGTTTGCCCGCGAGGCCGACCCGAATGCGCTGCTGTTCTATAACGACTACAACGAGTGCGACCCCGTGAAGAGCAAGCGCATCTACGAGATGGTGAAGAAGATGAAGGAAGCCGGCGTGCCCATCGACGGTATCGGCATGCAGGGCCACTACAACATCTACGGCCCCACGGAGAAGGAGGTCGACGATGCCATCACGCTCTACAAGCAGATTGTGAAGCATATCCACGTGACCGAGCTTGACATCCGTGTCAACGAGGAGATGGGTGGACAGCTGCGCTTCAGCCGCGAGGGTGTCAACGTGACCGACTCGGTGAAGCAGCACCTGGCCGACCAGTACGCCCGTGTCTTCGGCGTGTTCCGCAAGCACAAGGATGTCATTGACTGCGTGACCTTCTGGAACCTGGGCGACCGCGACTCATGGCTCGGCGCAGCCAACTATCCACTGCCCTTCGACGAGAACTACCAGCCCAAGCTGGCCTACGAATACATCCGCGACATGAAGGCTCCGGCATGGCAGCTGCCCAAGCGCCCCGCCCGCCCGCAGGGTCAGGGTCAGCAGGGTCGCCGCCGCGGCGGCTTCGGCGGTCCGCAGCGCCCGCCGTTCAAGCCTGAGCTGGCATTCCCCGAGATGCCCGGCGTGAAGGAGGACTTTGTTCCCTCAGAGCTTAACCAGCCCGGCCAGCAGTACCCGCAGGTGAACTCGCAGGGCTATGCCCGCTTCCGCGTGGAAGTGCCCGATGCACAGGCAGTCAGTGTCAGCCTGGGTCTGGGCGGCCAGGGCGGCACACAGCTGAAGAAGACCTACGACGGCTCGTGGGTAGGCACGACGGCAGGCCCCATGGACGAGGGCTTCCACTACTACCACCTGACGGTCGACGGCGGTACGCTGAACGACCCCGGCGCCTGCAACTTCTACGGCTCTACCCGCTGGGAGAGCGGCATTGAGATTCCCGCCAAGGACCGCGACTTCTACGCCATGAAGAACGTGCCCCACGGCAACGTGCAGCAGGTACTCTTCTGGAGCGAAAGCACCAAGCAGTGCCGCCGCGCCTTCGTCTACACGCCGCCCACCTACGGCAAGAACAAGAAGGAGAAGTTCCCCGTACTCTATCTGCAGCACGGATGGGGCGAGGACGAGACGGCATGGAGCAACCAGGGCCACGCCAACCTGATTATGGACAACCTGATTGCCGAGGGTAAAATCAAGCCTTTCATCATTGTGATGACCTACGGCATGACCAACGACATACAGTTCGGCGGACTGGGCGGCTTCACCGCCAAGGAGTTCGAGACCGTGCTGGTCGACGAGCTGGTGCCCTACATCGATGCCAATTTCCAGACCATCGCCAAGAAAGAGGGTCGCGCCATGGCCGGCCTCAGCATGGGTGGCATGGAGACAAAGACCATCACCCTGCGCCGCCCCGAGGTGTTTGCCTACTACGGCCTGCTCAGCGGCGGCCAGTACGCACCGGCTGACATCAAGGACAAGAATCAGGTGAAGATGATATTCATGAGCTGCGGCTCGAAGGAGCAGCCCGATGCCATCAGGAAGGCTACGGAAGACCTGAAGGCTGCCGGCTTCAACGCCCACGGCTACGTCTCAGAGGGCACTGCCCATGAGTTCCTGACATGGCGCCGCAGCCTGAAGGAAATGGCTCCGCTGCTGTTCAAGTAAACCGCACCGGGGGTACTCCCCAACACACAGTCTGCCCACGGCTTGCCTGCAAGCTGTGGGCAGATTTTTTTGTAGTTCGACCCATTGGCCTATAGGAATGGCGACATATAGACAGGGAGCAGAAGGGTTTCCCTGTCTTTCCTCAAATCCTTTGTATATATCAGGTAACGCCTATCGACAATATGTGAAAACTTCTCGCAGAACGCATCGAGCGAGGCATGGGTGTTATACCCGGAAGACTTGACCTCTATCGGGTAAATCTTGCTTCCCCGCGACAGCAGAAAGTCTATTTCGTAGTTGTGGGTGGCATCTTTCGGCCAAGTATAGTAGAACAACTTGTTGCCCGATGCGGCAAGCATTTGCGCTATCACGTTTTCATAGACATAGCCCAGATTGGTGCTGAGCTTGTCGTTCAGCAGCTTCTGATAGATGACGTTCTCCGTGTGGTCTTTATCCCAAAACGCCAGTGTTACGAACAAGCCCGTGTCAGCACAGAAAATCTTGTACTTGGAAATGTTCTTTGTCAGCGACATGCCCACATTCGGGTCGTTTGAGTGGTATGAAAAAAGGGTGGTCTTGCTGTCTTCAAGGTCTCTCATGAACTCCATCAGCTTGTCTTCCCCCACCTCGCCAAGCACTGCGTACGGTTTGTAGCGGTTGTTTGTCTGGCTCAGCTGAGAGGGAATCTCCATGAACAGAGTCTCCAAGCGCCCCGTGGGATCAAGTTTCTGGAAATCATCTTGATAAATCTTGATGATGCCGCGCTTTGCAAGGTCTACCATGCTGAAATTGTTCGTTTCAAGATAGGCGTTGACCGCTTGCGGCATGCCGCCCACCAGCATGTAGAGCCTGAAGTCACGCATCTTGTCACGATGCGCCTTGTCAAGTGGCAGCTTGTTCTCATAGAACGTGCGGAGCAGCGGAACGCTGGTTTCATCTCCCAATGCCCACCGAAACTCCTCATAATCCATTGGGTAAAGCGTGATGCGCTCTTCTTCGCTGGGCAGCGTGATATCCTTGGTGTTCTTCTTGATGCTGATAAGCGAGCCAGTCTCTATGTAATCGTAGCGACCATCTTTTACGAGATACTTAATGGCTTGGCGGGCAAGCGGACAGTTCTGCACTTCATCAAAGACGATGACCGACTTGCGCTCTTTCAAGACGACATTGTATAGGGCTTGAAGCTGTAGGAAAATGTAATCCTTGTCCATCAGGTTGCCAAACAAAGACTTCACCTCGTTAGAGGCTTCGTTAAAGTCAATGAGTATGTACGATTCATACTCGTTTTTGGCAAACTGCTCGACAAGTGTCGACTTGCCCACGCGCCGCGCCCCTTCTATCAGGATGGCAGTCTTACCATTCTGAACTCGCTTCCACTCGAGAAGCCGATAATACAGCTTGCGCCTAAATATCCGTTCCATATTCGCATCTATTTGATTTTGAGTGCAAAATTAGCTTCTTTTTTCATATTACGCAAATTTTTTTATGGAAAATATCCGAAAATACGGAAATTTTTGAGGCTATTTTATCCGAAAATACGGAAATCTTTTTGGTCGTTTTATCCGAAAATACGGAAATGTTGGGGCGTTTTGTCGAAAATGCCACCCTCTT
>JAFLSH010000226.1 GCA_022511055.1 Prevotella sp.
AGCCGTGTTACAAACGGCAAACTATATGTTACAATCCAGAAAGGCGCAACGTAAAAAAGTGTATAAATTTGCACTCGCGAATCGTTGCGTTAACGAAAAGCCGACATATTTTGCATATTATTAAATGTATGCCCTCTGTTTTTCATAACAGCAAAACTTAAAATTAAAAATATATAATAACTTATTACAACTATTCATTACCAATTTAACCAAGTTATGTGGAATTTCAAATCACTGCAAAAGCCGTTAGTGACATTGTTCCTGCTCTGTTTGCTCCCGTTGGGAGCTTTGGCTCAGAGCATCGTTAAAGGAACGGTGAAAGATGAAGCGGGCGAGCCTGTCATTGGTGCGACCGTGAAAGTAGTGGGGGGGGTAAGTGGTGCTATAACCGACCTTAATGGCGGGTTCTCCATTCAGGCATCCTCCAGCGCGACACTCAGTGTTTCCTACGTGGGCTACATCACCCAGCGTGTGCCTGTAGCCGGCAAGAACAATCTGCAAATCATTCTGAAAGAAGACATCACCACGCTGAACGACGTGGTGGTGATTGGCTATGGTGTCCAGAAGAAGAGCGACCTGACTGGTGCTGTGGCTTCAGTCAAGGGTGATGACATCAAGAATCTGTCGACATCTGATGCTGGTGCCGCGCTTCAGGGCAAGATTACCGGCGTACAGATTATCAACACCGGCTCGCCCGGCGAGGGTGCTGAAATCCGTGTCCGCGGTTACAGCTCGAACAGCGGTAACATCGGTCCGCTGCTCATCGTTGACGGTCTGAAAGTCGACAATATCCAGTATCTCGACCCGTCTCTCATCGAGTCTATGGAGATTCTGAAAGACGCTGCTTCTGCAGCCATCTATGGCGCCCAGGCCGGTAACGGTGTCGTGCTGATTACGACCAAGAACGGCGCAGAGAACGGCGGCAAGGCCAAGGTTTCCTATTCGCTCAAGGCTGCCAGCCAGTCACTCGGAAAGAAGGCTGAACTCTTCAATGCCGCTGAGTACATTGACTATCAAAAGTACCTCGGCTACCTGACTGACGAGCTGCTTCAGTCAAAGGGCTACAAGGGTACGGACACCAACTGGTACGATGAAGTGTTTGGCAACAGCTGGAATCTGCAGCACAACATCACCGTACAGGGTGGCAACAACAGAGGCCACTTCCTGGCAGGTCTCGGCATCGTTGACAACGACGGTATAGTAAAGGGCAAGAAAGACGTGTACAAGCGCTTCACGGCTCAGGTGAATGCCGACTACAAGTTCTACGACTGGCTGAACGTAACCAGCAATACCTCTGTCGAGAAATGGAGCAGACGGTTTGTCGGCAACGGCTACCAGTCTTTCCTGAATGCCGCAGTGGCCATCGACCCGCTCACACCCGCATACGTGTACAGTGAAGACGACATGGGCATTGGCATGAAAGACCGCTGGGGCATGCCAAACCACGGCAATGTCCTGACACCGTCTAACTATACTGACGACAATCCCGTCTGGTACGGCACTTCCAAGTATGTTGAAGATGCTACCGCCAACCCGCTCGCCCAGCGCGACCGCATAGACCGCATCAGCGAAGGTGTCAATGTCCGCGGGTCTTTGGCAGCCAACCTCACGCCGTTTGACTTCTTGACCATCACCTCGCGTCTCGGCTATCGCATCAACCAGAACAATGGGCATGAGTACCGCTCACCCTGGTGGTTGTCTTCCATGGCATTAGGAAACGACTATTACATTTCAGCCAACACCAATGCCAGCCTCTATTACCAGTGGGAAAACTTTGCCAACTTCAACAAGTCATTCGGCAAGCACGACGTGGGTGCCATGGTTGGTATGTCGTTCACCAAGAATCACTGGGATAACACGAGTGTCTCGTCTTCTGACACGCAGCAGATTCTCAATGGCGATGCAGCTCCCAACTACCGCTACATCGATTTCCTGAACGACAACGGTAAGGCGCATCTCAGCGCCAACAACCAGCCGGGCGATGCCACGGAGCTGGCTTACTTCGGCCGTCTGTCTTACTCATACGACAGCCGCTACTTCTTGCAGGTGAACTTCCGCGCCGATGCCTTCGACTCATCGAAGCTCTCCAAGGACAAGCGCTGGGGCTACTTCCCCTCAGTGTCTGCCGGCTGGACCATCAGCAACGAGCAGTTCTTCAAGAACGCCGTCAGCGAGGATGCCGTCTCGTTCCTGAAGCTCCGCGCATCGTGGGGCCGTAACGGTAACATCAACGTTCTGAGCGGTTACAAGTATAATGCAACGATTGGTATCGGTGGCTACTACAACTTCGGCAACACCCTGACCTCTGGTGCAGGCCCTACCGGCTTTACCAATCCTAACCTTACCTGGGAAACTTCCGAGCAGCTTGACTTAGGTCTCGATGCGCGCTTCCTCAACAACCGCCTGTCACTCGGACTTGACTGGTATCGCAAGACGACCAAAGACCTGCTCATCAAAATCCAGCCCTATCCGGAGCTTGGTTTCAGCTCTGCATGGGTCAACTCTGGTGAGGTTCTCAACACTGGCTTCGACATTGAGCTTGGCTGGCGCGACCATATCGGCGACCTGAAGTATGGCATCAGCACCAACTTCTCTACACTGAAGAACGAGGTACAGGCTGTGAACTCGCTGCTTCCGCGCTACGACGAGCAAGGCGTTAGCGGTTTCAACAACAGGCTCACCCCGTCACTTGAGGCAGGCCACACCATCTGGTACTTCCGCGGCTGGAAGTATGCCGGTGTCAACAAGGAGACCGGCCGCCCGCAGTACTATGACAAAAACGGTCAGATTACCGATGCTCCTGGCGAGGAAGACAAGCAGGACCTTGGTGCTGCCATTCCCAAGTTCACCTACGGCATCACCCTCAACCTTGAGTACAAGGGCTTCGACCTTACCGTGTTCGGTACTGGTGCCTCAGGCAACAAGATTTACAACATGATGGTGTCTGCCGACCGCCCGCAAATCAACGGTATCACCACCTACTGGAAGAACTCTTGGAAGCAGCCGGGCGACAACGCCAAATATCCTGACATGAAGGCTGTTGCTACAGACTGGACATTCTTCAGCTCCAGTGCCGCCGTCTTCGATGGCTCATACTTCAAGTTCAAGCAGATTCAGCTCGGCTACACGATTCCTTCTCAGCTTACGAAGAAGGCACTCATCAGCAATCTCCGCCTCTCTGTTTCGCTTGACGACTTCTTCACTATCACCAGCTACCCCGGTGCTGACCCGGAAACAGCATCATTCACCAATGGGGCACAGCGTGGCTTCGACAGCGGTAGCTACCCGACTTCCAAGAAGGTTGTCTTCGGTGTAAATGTTACATTCTAAACCTTTATTAAACGAATAAACGATGAATAAAAATATCATTCCAATGCTCGCGCTCTTTGCCGGCGTTGCATTGACAGCATGTGAAGATCAGCTGGACATTGAGCAGAAAGGTGTCAGCACGACGGAGAACTTCTACCAGACAGACGCTGACTGCGAAAAGGCTCTTGCAGCTGCTTACGAAGAGTTTCAAATCAACACCGTAGGCCGTACCACGTTAGGCCCTGGCATCTATACGCCTGCCCGCGTTTTGGCAAACCACCCCGGTGACGACGTGAACTATGGTGGCGGTAACTATGGCGACCACGAGTTTGGCGGCTCGATTGACGAGTTCCGTTACGACCACACGCCCGAGGCCATCAATTTCCACTACAGGGGGCTTTACCTGTCTGTCTACAAAGACAACCTTGTGATGAACTATTTCCAAAACCCTGCAACCGCATTCCAGAAACAGGCTGTTGCAGAGGCACGGGTACTCCGCGCATACAACTATTTCCTGCTCGCCTGCTACTGGGGGCAGCCGCCTTTCGTAGACCATCTGCTTGAGGCTGATGCCATACCTACTAACAGCGATATGACCCAGCAAGAGTACTTCGTGTGGGTGGCCGAAGAGTGCGAGAAGGCTCTGCCCGACCTGATTGAGCGTTCAAGCCAGGCTGACAAGGAAGGCACATACCGCGTGACGAAGGGCTTCGCCAATGCTTTGGCTGGCAAGGCATATATGTTTGCCGGCGACTACAGAAAAGCCAAGGATGCCCTCAAGAAGGTCATCGACTC
>JAFLSH010000227.1 GCA_022511055.1 Prevotella sp.
CGAACATGCCGGGCCCCTTGCCCTCGCCGACCAGTGTCAGCCGCCAGGCGTTCATGACATTGCCCAGCTTCAGTTCGTTCTTTTCCACCCACTCATGCACTATGCATTCCTGGTTTTCGAGCGAGAAGTCGTCGATGCCTTCCAGCACCTCAATCAGTCGGTTCATGGTTTCGGGCGAGTCTTCCTTCCAGCGTTTCTTCACGGTCTTCTCATCGTAGCCCGTGGGTGCTTCAAAGAAGAACGAACACAGCGGCCACAGCTCCTTGACAAACGACACGCGGTCTTTCATCATGGCCGTCACCTGGGTGACACGCTCCAGTGTCTCCTTCGGGCAGTGTTCGCGGACAATGGGCAGGAACAGCTGGGCTATCTCCTCGTTTGATTTCTTCAGGATATACTCGTGGTTAAACCAGATGCCCTTCTCGTAGGCGAACTTGGCCCCGGCCTTCGAGCATTTCGTAATGTCGAACAGCGGCACCAGCTCGTCGAGCGTGAACAGCTCCTGCTCTGTGCCGGGATTCCAGCCCAGCAGGGCAAGGAAGTTGATGACAGCCTCTGGGAAGTAGCCGTCTTCGCGGTAGCCGCGGCTCACGTCGCCCGTCTTCGGGTCGTGCCACTCCAGCGGGAACACGGGGAATCCCAGCCGGTCGCCGTCGCGCTTCGACAGCTTGCCCTTGCCGTCGGGCTTCAGCAGCAGCGGCAGGTGGGCAAACTGCGGCATGGTGTCGGCCCAGCCGAATGCCTCGTAGAGCAGCACGTGCAGCGGGGCGCTGGGCAGCCACTCCTCGCCGCGGATAACGTGCGAGATTTCCATCAGGTGGTCGTCAACAATGTTGGCCAGATGGTAGGTGGGCAGCTGGTCTGCGCTCTTGTATAGCACTTTGTCGTCGATAATGTCGCTCTTCACATGCACTTCGCCGCGAATCAGGTCGTTCACCAGCACATCACGGCCCGGCTCTACGAGAAAGCGCACCACATACTGGTGGCCTTCGCCGATAAGGCGGTCGACCTCCTCCTTCGGCAGCGTCAGCGAGTTGCGCATCTGCTGGCGGGTGTGGCAGTCGTACTGGAAATTCTGCACCTGCTCCCGCTTGGCGGTCAGCTCTTCTGGCGTGTCGAAGGCAATGTAGGCTTTGCCGTTGTCGAGCAGCTGCTTGACGTATTGCTTGTAGATGTCGCGCCGCTCGCTCTGGCGGTATGGGCCTTTGTCGCCGCCGAAGGAGACCCCTTCGTCGAACTTGATGCCCAGCCAGCGGAACGACTCGATGATATATTCTTCTGCGCCTGGCACGAAACGTGTCGAGTCAGTGTCTTCAATGCGGAAGACCAGGTCGCCGCCGTGCTGGCGGGCGAACAAATAGTTATAGAGAGCGGTGCGTACACCCCCTATGTGCAGTGCCCCTGTGGGGCTGGGTGCAAAACGCACCCTGACTCTTTTTTCTGCCATCTTGTTTCTTACAGTTGCAATTTGGATGCAAAGTTATAAAATTTTTATGAGATTCCGGCCAGGTTTTGCCGCTTTTTATTCAAAATTTCCCATGAATTAAGAAATATTTTGTATCTTTGTGCCGAAATTGGAACAGAAACGCTGGTTGTATGAATAATTTTAACCCGAAAGACAACGTGATGCTGCGCGACATTCTGGTGCGGGCTGCCCTCATTATCGGCACCGTGGCCGTCATCGTGTGGGCCTTGCCGCGCGAGACAGACCGCACGTTCAAGGTCGAGCTGGGAAAGCCCTGGCACTACGCCGAGCTGACTGCGCCTTTCGATTTCCCCATCTATAAGAGCGAGCAGGCGGTCATGGCCGAGCGTGACAGCCTGATGCGTGACTTCGAGCCCTACTACACTTACAACAAGGAAGTGGAGGGTGAGCAGGTGCGGAAGTTCGTGAAAGACTATGCGGGCGGTATTCCCGGCCTGAATGATGACTATATCAGCATCATTGCCAACCGACTGCGGAAGTTCTACCAGCAGGGCATCATGAACTCCACGGACTTCAACCGCCTCAAGGCCGATACCACCCGCATGGTCAGGGTGGTCAGCGGCAAGAACGCGGCCAGCGTGCCCATCATACGGCTGCTCTCAACGGTGACCGCCTATGAGCAGCTCTACCAGGACCCTGTCTTGGCTGCGCACAAGGAGCAGTTGCAGAAGTGCAACCTGAACGACTACATCATGCCCAACCTGGTGTACGACCAGGAGCGTAGCGAGGCCAGCGAGGGCGACCTGATGAGCAACATCCCGCTGGCCAGCGGCGTGGCGCAGCGCGGGCAGAAAATCATTGACCACGGCGACATAGTCGATGAGCAGACCTACAACGTGTTGCAGTCGTTCCTGAGAGAGAACGAGCGCCGCCACCAGACCACGGCGCAGCTGGACATCAACGTGCTTGGAAAAGTCGTCTACGTGGCAGTCTTCATCGGCTGTTTCACCCTTTTCCTCAGCCTGTTCAGGAAAGACTATTTCCAGAGCCCGCGTTCCACGGCCATGCTCTATTCGCTCATCATTGTCTTCACGGTCATTGCCGCCCTGATGGTGAGCCATGCCGTGTTGCATGTCTATATCATTCCCTTCGCCATGGTGCCCATCTTCATACGGGTCTTCATGGATTCGCGCACGGCCTTCATGGCACATGTCACCATGGTGCTTATCTGTGCCATCATGCTCCACGACCCGCTGGAGTTCATTGCCGTTGAGCTGGTCAGCGGGCTGGCCGCCATCTATACGCTGCGCGAGCTGAGCAGCCGCTCGCAGCTGTTCTGGACCGCGTTGATGGTAACTCTGGCGGGCGCGCTGGTCAACATCTCGCTCGACTGGATTCAGCACGGCGACTCCCAGCCCATTGACTACGGCGAATATAACTTCCTGGCCTTTAACGGCTTGCTGCTGTTCTGCTCTTATCCGTTGCTCTATATCATTGAGAAGGCTTTCGGCTTCACTTCAAACATCACGCTCATTGAGCTTTCCGACATGAACAAGGCTCTGCTGCGGCGCATGAGTGAGGTGGCTCCCGGCACCTTCCAGCACTCCATTCAGGTGGGCAACCTGGCGGCGGAGATTGCCAACAGAATCGGCGGCAAGAGCCAGTTGGTGAGAACGGGTGCCCTCTATCATGACATTGGCAAGATAGCCAACCCGGCCTACTTCACTGAAAACCAGTCGGGCATCAATCCGCACGAGTCGCAGAGCTATGTCGACAGTGCGCAGGTGCTTATCAGCCACGTTACCGAGGGGCTGAAGCTGGCCGACAAGTACAATCTGCCGAAGGTCATCAAGGAGTTCATACAAACTCACCACGGGCAGGGCAAGACTCGCTATTTCTATGTCAAGCAGAAGAATGAGCATCCTGATGAGCCGGTCGATGACTTGCTGTTTACCTATCCCGGCCCCAATCCCTTCACTAAGGAGCAGGCTATCCTGATGATGGCCGACACCGTTGAGGCTGCTTCGCGCTCGCTGCCGGACTACACCCCAAAGTCTATCCGCGATTTGGTCAACAAGCTGATAGATGGGCAGGTGAATGAGGGCTTCTTCCGCGATTGCCCCATCACGTTCCGCGATATTCAGTATGCCAAGACCGTGCTGATAGAGAAGCTGAAGATTATCTACCACACGCGCATCAGCTATCCCGAACTGAAGGAAAACGCAGAGAAAACGGCGCCGGAAACGCCCAAATAATTGCACAGAAATGCCGCTTCTGTGCAATTGTCTGCGCAAAATTAGTTAATGAAACTTAACATTGTGTGCCTTAACGGGCGAGTTTGGTGCAATATGCCTACCTTTGCAGCCGCAATATTTAATCTGCAGTCGCAATATTTAATCTGAAGCTGCAATATTTAAAACTATTTTAGACCCATGAACCAAATTAAATCTTTTCTTGCCGGCCTGATGCTGGCAACGGCAGCCACCGCCACAGCCGGTGGCATTCTGACCAACACAAACCAGAGCGTTGATTTCCTGCGTAACCCCGCCCGCGATGCCGCCATAGGGCTTGATGGTGTCTACAGCAATCCGGCTGGTGTGGCCTTCATGCCCGATGGGCTTCACCTTGCCTTCAACTGGCAGTATGCCCACCAGACCCGCACCGT
>JAFLSH010000228.1 GCA_022511055.1 Prevotella sp.
GTCAAGGTCACGGTGACGGTGATAGTCTGGCCGCCCGCCTCGTAGAGATAGGTGGCTATGACCTCGTAGGGCGAGAAGGAAACGAGCCGCCAGAGGAGTGCGCGGTCTTCGCCGAGGTCGGGGCTGTCGATGCGTATCAGGGCATCGCCCGTGCGGTAGGTGCCGTCTAACTGGCCGTCATCGTAGGTGATGGAGCAAGTGCCGTCGGCATTGAAGATAATCAGCTTGTAGTTCAGCTCCATGCCCAGGTCGCCGTCGGCCGCATAGGTGAACGACCACGTGCCGGGCAAGACCTCGCGAATGACACCATCGTCCTGTGACAGCTCTTCGCAGGCGGTCAGGCCGATGCACGTGAGGAGCAGGCAAAGGCTGAGAAACGTGCCGTACAGGCGGGAGAGTAGTGTGCGATGCTTCATATTGACTGGCTGCGGAGGGCTAAGTTGTAATTATGGTAGCGGGCGTTGCCGGTTATGTCTTCCCTGACCGAGATGAAAGGCGGGAAATTCACGGTCTCGGCATCTGCAATGCCTTTGGTCTCGAGTATGACCAGACCGTCAAGGTGTCCGTGGTAGGTGTCAAGCTCGAAGAACTGACCGTGCCAGATGAAGCTGCGGCGATGCTTGCTGACAGGCTCCCGATAGGGGTCGGCCTGCCGCAGCAGCGACTCATAGAGGGCATTGGCGACCTGTCGCTCGGTCTCGATAACCTCCCCATCCCCCACCCGCTTGGTGGTCTTCAGCACGTTGACGGTCTTGCCGTTCCAGCTGCGGCGGCGCAGGCGCACTTCGGTGCCGGGCTCGCCGACCAGGTAGGTCTGAAGGATTTCGCTCTCGCTGGCATCGGGCAGGTCGCCGCTGAGGCTGACAATGTATTTCCGCTCCTCGGTGACAGGCTGCGGCAGCCCCAACACGGCGCTGATTTCGTGCAGAACGCGCTGCATCTTCTTGTCGAAGTCATCGTGATTGTTGATGACTCGCAGGTGGCTGTGGCCTGTCCAGGCGTGAATCACCTTCTTGTCCAGCTCGCGCGCAATGCGGAGCCCTTCCTCGTCGGCCTTCTCGTAGCGAATGGCATTGGTGGCTGTGGTGTAGTAGGCTTCAGCCCCGTCGGCCGCAGACACCAGGTGCAAGACCGCATCATAGCGACAGCGCAGACTGTTGCTGTCGGCGCCGGCCTTTGCCACAATGTCGTTCCACATGTCGGGTGTCATGTAGGCGGAAATGTCCATCGTGCCACGGTCGCAGACAATGAGAACTGGCTTCTGGCAGACCTGCGCCAACTGCATGAACTGCTCCTCGAGAGCCAACTGCGTCTGAAGGATAGCCCGCTCCCCCTCGTAGTAGAGCTGGCGGTTGGGGGTCTGATAGTTCCACCCTCCCTGCGAGTAGAGCGTAGGCACTTCAGGGATGGTGAAGACTTTGTAGCCATAGTTGGAGAAATAGTCGGTAATGCGAACAAGGGCCGTGGTCTTGCCGGCGCAAGGGCCGCCCGTCAGCACAATCTTCTTTATCTCTGGCATATCGGTGCTTTCTGAAGTTGGAAAATCCTGGTCGGCTGAAACGGCGGCTCAGATGCTCAGCTCGTCAAGGACCTTGATAAGTTTCTTGTTGAACGGCTTGTCGGTGCGAATGCACTCGGAGAATGGCACGTAGACAACCTCGTTGTTGCGCACACCCACCATGACATTGCGCTGGCCCTGCTTGATGGCCTCAATGGCACCTACGCCCGTGCGGCTCGCCAAGATGCGGTCGTGGGCAGAGGGCGTGCCGCCGCGCTGCAAGTGGCCGAGAATGGAGACACGAACATCGAACTCAGGGAACTCCTTCTTGACACGGTCGGCATAGAACAGCGCGCCGCACTTGGGGCTCTCGGAGACAATGACAATGCACGACTTCTTCGACTTGCGAATGCCGCGCCCCATGAACTGCGCCAACTGGTCGACATTGCTCATGTCCTCAGGAATAATGGCAGCCTCAGCACCGCAGGCAATGGCCGAGTTCTGAGCCAAGAAGCCAGCATCGCGCCCCATCACCTCGACAAAGAAGATGCGCTCGTGGGAGTTGGCCGTGTCGCGGATGCGGTCTACACACTCCATGATGGTGTTCATGGTCGTGTCGTAGCCAATGGTGGAGTCAGTGCCATAGAGGTCGTTGTCGATAGTGCCGGGCAGGCCGATGCAAGGAAAGTCGAACTCCATGCCGAAGTTGCGCGCGCCCGTCAGCGAGCCGTTACCGCCAATGACCACAAGGGCATCTATCTCCTCCCGCTTGCAGGTCTCGTATGCCTTCTGCATGCCTTCCGGCGTCATGAACTCCTTGGAGCGGGCAGTCTTCAGTATGGTGCCGCCCCGGGTGATAATGCCACTGACATCCTCGGTCGTGAACGACTTGACCTCGCCTTTGATAAGGCCGGCATAGCCACGGTAGATGCCCTTGATGTTAAAACCATTATAAATACCTGCACGGGTTACCGCGCGAATGGCCGCGTTCATGCCCGGAGCATCACCACCTGATGTCAAAATACCAATTGTCTTAATCTTTGTCATAACGTATGATATAAAAAATATTCACAATACAAGACAAGCATACCGGCCAGGAAACCTGCTGCCACCTTCGGGGTGAGCATCCGCAGATACCAGCCCAGGCGCATGTGTTCCATCTTCATGAGTGCCAGCCCGCTGGTAGAGCCCACGCAGAGCAGACAGCCGCCGACAGCGGTCGAATAGGCCACCACCTTCCAGAAAAAGCCATTCGTCGCGAAACCGGCCATGTAGGCACTGTCGGCCCACAAGCCCAACTGCTCGCCGTCGATGGGGGAATAGAGGGAAATGTCGGTTATCGCAATGGTGAAGGTGTCAATCAGGCTGCTGAGCAGGCCGGAGACCAAGCCGACAACCCAGATGTTGTGTACCTGATGGTCAAGCCATGCCGAAACGTGGCCAAACACGCCAATCTCGGTCATGACCCCCATGGCCAGCATGATGCCCATGACAAAGAGTATCTGCTGTATGACCCCGTATTGAATGGAGAGCGGTATGCGCCGCTGAGACATCTGGTCGCTGGCCATCAGCTTGCGGTTAAAGGCTTCATTGACCACCCAAAGCACAGACAACACGCACAATGCGCCAAGGAACGGAGAAAGCCTGGTCAGATTGTGGAACGTGGGAATAAACCAAAGGCCGCCAATGCCCACAAACAGCATGATGATACGCTGCCACCGATTCAGGTTGGTGTCATCGCCACGGTAGGGCGGCGCAGTCCACTCAAGGCCAAGTCGGTCAGGGAGCTGCCGGTTAATCAAGATGGTAGGCACTACCCACGCCACAAGGGCGGGAACAGCCAGATGCTTCGAGAAGTTGGTGGCCGTCACCGCGCCGTCGCCCCAGAGAAGCAGGCCGATGGGGTCGCCAATGACCGTGAAGCAGCCGCCACAGTTGGCCGCCAGAACAATGGCAGAGCCTATGAGCATGCGCTGCGTGCGGTTTTTGACAATAGAGTGCATGATAACCAGCATCGTGGTCGCCGTCGTCAGGTTGTCCAGATTGGCCGACAAGAGGAAAGTGGCAAAGGTGATGGTCCACAGCAGCCGCTTGGAGTTGCGGGTGCGAATCCACTCGACAATGAAGTCAAAGCAGCCGTTGTTGTTCAGAATCTCAACGATAGACATGGTGGCCAACAGGAACATGACAATGCTGGCTGCACGGCCAACGTAGTGCAGAAAGATGTTGCCGTAGATGTAATTCTTGACTGCCATGGAAGAAGGCGCAGCGCCTGACAGGTACTCAACATACTCATGCGGATGCTGAGACATCACGAAATCAGCCCCCCAGCAGATGTAGAGTACCCAGCCGACCGTGCCAATGAACATGGCAATGGCCGCCTTGTTGACACCAGTCAGATGGCCAGTGGCAATAAGCAAATAGCCCGAAACTAATAACAATATGATAATCAGCGTCATGGTCTTCCTTCTGCCATATAACTCACGGCATGAGCGCAAAGATACAAAAAAGATTCAAGACACGCAAATAAATCCCACGATTTTCTCGCATTTTTTTT
>JAFLSH010000229.1 GCA_022511055.1 Prevotella sp.
TGCGCATACCACCCTTCCGCCGCTTCATCGACCGCTATACGGCATTTATCTCCAAATAGCCACGGAGCGAAACATTGTCACTTGCTTCCAGGAAATAGTGACGAAAGGGCATAGAGGGGGCAGATGTCTATGACTGAAGTTCCGCGTTCTATGCGCCCGAAATTCTCCAACGAAGTTCTTATGGCGGTTGGAATGTGCTTTTGCTCCATGTAATAATGCAGACTCTTCATGCCACCCTGCGTGCCAGCTTTCACTTCGACGGGGAGTATTTGCATATCCTTGGCAATAAGATAGTCAATCTCTGCCGCTGAACCTTTTGCCTCCCTTTGCCAGTAAAACAACTCTGGCCGATGGGTAGGCGGCAGGCATTTCATGATTTCAAGACCGGCTATCATTTCTGTTATACTACCCTTGTTTACCAAATCAGCAGCGCTCGACAAGAGTATGTTTTCTGTCAGTCCGCCAATATTGCCAAGCCCCATATTGAGTATCGACAGGAGCAGCCCGCTGTCTATGTACAGATATTTCGCAACGCCCGTATTCGCTTCTGCCCCCAATGGCAGGCCATTACCAGCTGTGCTGAACACAGGAGTGACCAGCCCCGCCAGCACAAGCCAATGCAGTGCCTCTTTGACAACGGCACTTCTATAGTCTTGCCCTACACGACTATACACGAACTTGCTGCCTATCTGGTGAGCCACGCTTCGCAATGTTGCCCTGATGAGCATTGGGCTGGCCTTGTGGCGATATTTTCCAAAGTCATCTTCATACGTTGTAACAATTTCGTTATGGATATTCTGGCACTGCAAGTATTCCTTGGTATCAATCCAAGTGACAACGGCTTCAGGCATACCACCTACCATGATAAATGTGCGGAACAGTTCGACCAATCTGGTATGTAGCACTTCAGACAGCGGCTCGGCGACATTCGCCTGCCTCTTGGCTTCGCACAGGCTATCATAGCCTTGTGCCAGCAGAAATTCATCAAACGACATGGGGTACATAAACACCGAACTGATGCGCCCTACGCCGAATGATGCTATCTCGTTCAGCGCAAACTCAAGCAACGAGCCAGCAGCAATGACATGCAAGCCTGGCAAATCTTCCCAAAAGAAACGTAGGGCGCTTATAGCTTCTTGACACCCCTGTATTTCATCAAAGAACAGCAGCGTGCGCCCTTCGATGACTGGTATCTGTGTTATAGCAGATATCTCAGCCACAATCTTCTTGATATCTAAATCACCTTTGAAAACACTTTGTATTTGCTTCTGACGTTCAAGGTTGATTTCAACATAGAACTCAAATTGTTCCCCAAGGTGTCTTATTGATGAGGATTTCCCCACCTGCCGCGCTCCTCTGAGCAACAGCGGTTTGTGTTTGCTGCTGTTTTTCCATTGCAAAAGAACGTTGTCTATCTGCCTTCTGTAGTATGTCATATTACCGACTTTTTGTTACACATCTTTACATTCGCCTGCAAAGTTAATGCTTTTTTGTTGATTACCAAAGAAATACAAGAATAAAAAGACAAAAGTAGGAGTAATAATTCGCTAATATTTGACAAAAGTAGGGGTAATAATTCGCCAATATTTGACAAAAGTAGGGGTAATAATTCATCTGACATGGCAAAAATCACTATTGCCGCGTAACATCAATTCAGTGTTTATGCCTTCCAAACATAAAAAGAGAGTGCAAAATTTGGTTTTTCTGTCTGTTTGTGCTACCTTTGCACGGGCAAACGGACTTCAGGCCGTTTGCGAGAGACAGGAATGAAGAAAGTAAGAAACAGCGAACAGCTCCTTTCCTACATCCGTGAGGGCCGCGTGATGACCCGCGAAGAGAAGTTCCGGCTGATAGTGCAGCTGAGCATCCCTTCCATTCTGGCGCAGCTCTCCAGCATTGTCATGTTCTTTATCGACTATGCCATGGTGGGGCACCTGGGCGAGAAAGCCACGGCCTCAGTGGGCATTGTTGAGACGACGACCTGGCTGCTGGGCGGTCTGGCCTCTGCTGTGACGATGGGCTTCTCCGTGCAGGTGGCCCACTTCATTGGCGCCAACGACTTCGAGGGGGCGCGCCGCGTTCTGCGCCAGTCACTGCTGTGCTGTTTCCTGTGGAGCCTGACACTCTCGCTCATCTGCGTGGCCGTTCACCGACCGCTGCCGTTCTGGCTGGGCGGCACTGCTGAGATAGCCCACGATGCCTCGATGTATTTCCTGATAGTCGGCCTGGCGGGCATGTTTTTCCAGATGGAGGGGCTGGCCGGCTCGATGCTGAAGTGTTCGGGTAACATGAAGATTCCCTCGATACTCAACATCTCCATGTGTGTCATGGATGTCATCTTCAACTACATCTTCATCTACCAGCTCGACATGGGAGTCAAGGGCGCAGCCATGGGCACCGCCACCGCCGAGCTGATTACGGCCGTGCTGATGCTCTACTTCCTGCTCTGCCGCAGCCGGATGCTCAGGCTCGTGGGCAACCCCGGCTCGTTCCGGCTGAGGGCCGACACCATCAAGACCGCCTTCAAGATTGGCGCGCCGATGGGGCTGCAGCACCTGCTCATGGGCTCTGCGCAGATTGTGAGTACCATCATTGTAGCACCATTAGGCACCATTGCCATTGCCGCCAACTCGATGGCCATCACGGTCGAAAGCCTCTGCTACATGCCCGGCTACGGCATTGCCGAGGCTGCCACGACACTGGTGGGCCAGGGCATAGGGGCGGGGCAGCGGCTGCTGACGCGCTCGTTTGCCTACATGTCTGTCGGACTGGGCATTGCCGTGATGACGACCATGGCCGTGCTGATGTACATCTTTGCGCCTGAGCTGATGGCGGTCATGTCGCCTGTCGAGGCGATTGTGCAGCAGGGCGCGGCCGCCCTGCGCATCGAGGCATTCGCCGAGCCGATGTTCGCCGCCACCATTGTGGCCAACGGCGTACTGATTGGTGCAGGCGACACGCTGGTGCCGGCCATCATGAGCCTCTCGAGCATGTGGGGTGTTCGCCTGACACTGGCCGCGTGGCTCGCGCCCGTCTACGGGCTGAAGGGCGTGTGGACCGCCATGGCCATCGACCTGACCACGCGCGGTGTCATGTTCCTCACGCGCCTGTTCCGCGGCAACTGGATGAAATCTGTGGTCAGCACCGCCGACCACCCAACAGAATAAAAGCAACTATGAGACACTGTAGCACCACTATTTGCAACGCCAGGCTTCTGCTGACCCTGCTGCTGGCCTGCCTGTTCTGCACTTCACGGGCAGCGGGCCGGGCCGAAGTGCTGTTAGAGACCACCGAGGGCAACATCAGGCTGGCACTCTATGACGAGACACCCCGCCACCGCGACAATTTCCTGAATCTGGTGCGCAACGAGTTCTACGACTCGCTGCTCTTCCACCGGGTCATCCGCAACTTCATGATTCAGGCCGGCGACCCGCTCAGCCGCCATGCCGCACCCGGCGCAGAGCTGGGCGAGGGCGACCTGCACTACACGCTGCCGCCCGAGTTCCGGCTGCCCGACATCTACCACCGCCGCGGCGTGCTGGCCGCCGCCCGCGAGGGCGACGACAAGAATCCGCAGCAGCGCTCCAGCGCCTGCCAGTTCTACATAGTCTGGGGGCGCACGTTCTCGAGCAACGACCTTGCGAAGATGCAGCAGCGGCTCGACACGCTGACCAACGGCCGGGTCAAGCTGACCGATGAGCAGACACGAGCCTACCGCTTCACGGGCGGCACACCGTGGCTCGACGGGCAGTACACGGTGTTCGGCGAAGTGACCGAGGGCATGGATGTCGTTGAGAAAATCATGCGCAAGGATACCGACCACAACGACCGCCCCGTCTGGGATGTGCGCATACTGCGCGCCACGGTCATCGGCGAGAAGCCGTAACTCCTACTCCGCTGTCCGCACCTTTCGAGAGCCCCCGCCTGTGCCCATTCCAGCGCAGCGGACTTACAAGAATAGCGCCAGCAAGCCTGACTAATGCGCGCGCATATCATATAGTAGTCATTCAAACTACTTGCCCTGCACCCTCGACACCCCCGACCCCCTGGGGG
>JAFLSH010000023.1 GCA_022511055.1 Prevotella sp.
CGGTTTGCCGGATTGTCAGGGATTACTGATACTGGTCGGGCTCTTCCATCTCACGGTCCAGCTGGTTGCGCCAAAGGTATTTTCGGGTCTCGTGGACAATGATGCCGCTGAGGAACAGGAGCGACAAGAGGTTGGGGATGGCCATCAGGGCGTTCATGCAGTCGGCCAAGTTCCAGACTAAGCCTAAGTTCATGATGCTGCCGATGAACACGGCTGCAATGTAGGCGACACGGTAATAGACGGTCCACCGCTTTCCCTGAAGATATTCCACCGCCCGCTCGCCATAGTAACACCAGCCCAGAATGGTGGAGAAGGCAAACGTCAGCAGGCCAAACGTCAGCAGGGGCGTGCCGATGAGCGGAATCTTGGCGAAGGCTTCTTTGGTCAGCGTGGCGCCATTCTCGAAGCTGATGTCAGGGTAGGCCAAGACGCTGCTGACGATGACCAGACCCGTCAGCGCACAGATGACTACCGTATCCCAGAACGTGCCGCTGCTCGACACCAGCGCCTGTCGCACGGGGTTGCGTGTCTGGGCGGCGGCCGCCACTATGGGTGCTGAGCCCATGCCCGACTCGTTGGAGAAGAGGCCGCGGGCGATGCCGTAGCGGGCTGCCGTCATGACTGTTGCACCCACAAAGCCGCCGCCGGCAGCCTGCGGGCTGAAGGCTGAGATGCAAATCAGCTTCAGGGCGGGCCACAGGTAGTGGAAGTTGAGACACAGGATGACCAGACAGCCAATGACATAGAAGAACGCCATGAAGGGCACCAGCATGCCGCAGACGCGGGCGATGCTCTTGACACCGCCCAGGACAACCGCCCCCGTCAGCAGGCAGACCAGCGTGCCGGTGAGGTAGGGCGATATGTGGTAGGACTCGTGTGCTACCGTGGCTATGGCGTTGGCCTGCACGGTGTTGCCGATGCCAAACGAGGCGATGGCCGTGAACAGCGCGAACAGCACGGCCAGCCACTTCCAGCCCAGTCCGCGCTCCAGCGCATACATGGGGCCGCCTATCATCTTGCCGTCTGCCGTCTTGACACGGTACTTGATGGCCAGCAGTCCTTCTGCGTATTTCGTGGAAATGCCGAAAACGCCCGTCAGCCAGCACCAGAGTACGGCGCCGGGGCCGCCTAAGGTGATGGCCGTCGCCACGCCGATGATGTTGCCTGTGCCGATGGTGGCGGCGAGGGCTGTGGCCAGCGAGCTGAACTGCGACACGTCGCCCGTGGCATCGGCATCGCGCTTGATGGAGAGGCGGATGGCCTTGAAAATCTGGCGCTGCGGAAATTTCAGGATGATGGTCAGGTAGATGTGTGTGCCAAGCAGCAGGATGACCATGGGCCATCCCCACAGCAGGTTGCTCAGTTCGGTCAGGAAGTTGTTAAGCCAGTCCATTGTCTGTGTCGGGTGTCTTTAGTTCTTGTTTTTGTCCGTTTCGTCTTCAAATTGAATGCTTACGTGGTTGAAGCCCATGGTCTTGAGCATCTTGCGGAACTGCATCTCGGCGTTGACCTGGGCGCTGCGCAGATTCTGCGGTGTCAGGCAGTGGGCCAGCATCTGGCGCTGCGCTTTCCGATAGAGTGCCTCGCGGTCGGCGGCGCTCCATTTGCCTGACTCGTAGAAGGCTTTTGTCCGCGCCTCGTCGATGAAGTCGTGGCTTAGAAGCTCAACCTTCGGCAGTGTGACCACCACGGAGTCGCCCTGTGAGCGTATCCAGCCGTCGGCGGCTTTGCTGAGGTCGATGCCGAGCCGCAGGGTGCCGTAGTAGATGCGCACCAGCTGGTCGTCTTTGAACAGCCCTTTCCTGACGGTGTCGACCAGTTCCTCGTTGTTGATGGCTAAGAACTCCCATTCGCCGATGTCCTTGACCGACTGTATCTGGGTTGGCGTGAGGCCAATCTGCCCGTTGCTGTCAAGGCCGAGGTGGTTGTCCTTCTCGGCAAATGCCAGCCACCAGAAAACCAGGATGAAAGCCACCAATGCCAGCAGCTTTGTCAGTGTTCTCATGCGCTCTGATAGTGTGTTCTGTCCTTTTTTCATTACCTTATAAATAATATGTAAATAAAGACGGTCAGCCTTCAATCGTCAGCATCTGCCTGATTTCGTCTTGCTGGTAGTTCTTGCGGAAGGCAATGGTGATGTTCTTTTCCTCAAATCCCAGCTGCTCAATCAGCGGGATGAGCGTCTTGGCCGCGCTGTGCTGCGCCATGTCGATGATGCCTAAGCGCGGGATGTCGGCAATGATGGCCTCGCGCCCCTGCTGCTCGTAGCTGGCCATTTCGGCATCGCTGAAGTGCGACCTGACGATGCCCACATACTCCTTGATGTCCTTCTGGTTGACCTTTGAGCTGGTCAGCTCTACCTTTGGGTCGGGCAGCACGATGGTAATCTTGTCGCCGTCGCGCTCGATGTTGGCCGGGCCGAACTGGCTGAAGTCGATGTAAGCCTTCAGCGTGGCATCCATCGGGATGGCAATCTTTCGGTCGCCCAGCGGCAGCTTGATGTTGATGTTCTGCTTCAGCACGCTGCCTTTAAGGCTGACCACGTCGTCGTGGGTTACAATCTTGTGAACGTGGACTTCGGTAGTGTATAGCTTGGAGCATTGCTGTATCTGCATAATCAGCATCGGCACGGTGTCGATAGCCTGATAGGTCGCGGCAGCCTGCCGGTTGTCGCTGTCGGCACACGAGCAGCCGGTCAGCACCAACAGCAGGGTCAGTCCAAGAAGCATTCTGACTTTCATGTTGTTACGTATTAGTCTGTCTGTAAACCCTTATATTTGCGCCCCAAAGGTACGAAAAAAATGTCATTTTGCCGAAGATTTTGAAAAAAAATGGCAATGGATTAAACTTTTTCCACTACTTCGTGTCATATAGATAGTTGCAACTAACAAAAACAAAAGAACTGAAAGTAAAACAATTAAAAAAGAAATAATATGAAAAAGATGATTTTGGCTCTTGCAGCCGCAATGACAATGACAGCCGCAATGGCACAGGGTGACAACCAGCAGGGTCGACGTAATAACGGACAGCGCTTTGACCGTACGGAAATGATAAAGATGCGTACCGACCGCACCGTAGAGCAGTACAAACTGAACGGCGACCAGGCCAAGCAGTTGCTGGAACTCAATACCAAGTTTGCCGACACAATGGGCCCGGGCATGGGCGGCATGATGAGAGGAGGCGACCGCCGTGGCGGTGCAGGCATGAGGGGCGGCAATGGCGCACCAGGCCAGCAGGGTCAGCGCCCGGAGCTGACGGAAGAGCAGCGGAAGGAAATGGAAGCGCGCCGCGCCCAGCAGGAGAAGGCCCAGAAGGAATATGATGAAGAACTGCAAAAGATAATGACCGAAGAGCAGTACAAGGCATACAAGGACGACCAGGCCAAGATGCGTGAGCGCTTCGGACAGCGTGGCGGCGGACAGCGCGCCGGTGGTCGCCGCAACAACAACCAGCAGTAATGAAAGGAACAGAAACATACTATTAGTTTGTAGTTTGAAATTTTTAGGTTAAGTTAAATAAAATTGGTAAATTTAGTTTAGTTAATTTGCAATTTGCTGACTGTGAAGTTAAGTATATTGTAAGAAAGTGATTGTAAGACTGTGAAGTCGGGTGGTTACTGATTTTTCTAAAAAAGATAAAAACAAAGGATTTTAATTTTCATTTTAATTAGTGATTTAGGTTAACATAGTGTTTTTTATGAAGGCAAGCGTGCCTGTTCGATTGGTATGAGTAAAGTAAGAAGAATTATCACGGATAACAAAGCCCGCTATGAATAATAGCGGGCACTTTTTTTGCACGTTTCGCAGATTTTTCGTACCTTTGTACCATATTTTATATCCCTAACAGCTCATGAGCAAGACAAGACTATTGATAGTGATGGCGGCCGTGGCACTTCTGGCTACGGGCTGCAAGGAGAAGAAAAAGACCGATGACATTATAGCTCCCAAGGTTGAGGCAGCCAAGCCTTCAGCTCCCATCCGCATGCAGGACTATACGCAGGTGAAAGACGTGGTATGGTTGGACAAGTCGTACAAGATTACTATCCACCGCGCCCCTGACGACAGCCTGCAGATGGTGAAAGACGAGACGGGCCAGAAGTTCGTCGACAACCGCATCACGCTGACCATTACCCGCAGCGATGGCAGCGTAGCCATCAGCAAGACGTTCACGAAATCGGTGTTCAACAGCTATCTTGACGATGAGTACCGGCAGGGTGGCATTCTCGAAGGCTTTGTATTCGACGAGGTAGACGGGCGGCAGTTGGAGTTTGCGGCCAGTGTCAGCCTGCCCCAGACCGATGAGTACATTCCGCTGGAGGTCAAGGTCGACAACATGGGCAATCTCACCATTGAGCGTGACTCAAACATGGACACGTATGGCAATGGTGACAAGCATGACGACGAAGACGATTAGTTCGCAGCGTTTTTACTTGTCTTTCGGGAAGAGTTCCAGTTCCGTCACCTCAGGAGTGACGTAGGCGTATTGGTTTATGCGGTGGTACTTGCTGGCCAGCTCCATCAGCTGCCTGAACTTCTTTTCCCGTTCCGGGCTCAGTTCCTGACGGCTGAAGAGCTTGCGGTTGTACTTAATCCAGTTCAGCATCTTATGCTCTTCGGGGCGATGCTTTGAAGGAATCTGCTTCTTCCTCGTGATGAATCTCCGAACTTCCTTATAGTGTAAGTTCCATCTGTCATCTCTTGTCATCGTATTGGTAAAGGTTTATGGTTAGGAAATAAAACTTTCAAACAGCGCGGGCCAGTCTTGGCTCAGCTGTGTCATTTCGTTGAACACAAGGTCTGCTCCGCCTTCCAGCAACAGCTTGTTTGGGAGCGGCCCCGTATTGACCCCGATGGTAAATGCCTGTGCCGCATGCCCGGCTTTCACCCCCAGGGGGGCGTTCTCTACTACGATGGTCTCCCACGGCGCCACCTCTCCGGCTTTCCGCATGCCTGCCAGATAGGGGTCTGGGTTTGGCTTGCCGCAACTGACATCGTATGCCGTTGTGATGTGCTGCTCATCCAGATAGTCGGCAAAGTCTGCCAGCAGTCTGTTGATGAGCGGGCGCTGGCCGCTGCCGGTCACGACGCCAATGGCCAGTCCGCAGTCTTTGACCTGTCGCATCAGCTCGGGGATGCCGGGCATAATGCGTGGTGTGGGCAGCTCGTGGAACATCTGCGTCTTCACGTCATACATGCTCTGGGCCTCTTCGAGGGTGATGTCTCTTCCCTGTTGCGCCATGACCATCTGACAGATGGTGTCTATGCCGCGCGCCCCCTCTGTTGCATAGGCATCATCGGCGGTCATGCTGATGCCGAAGGTGGCCATGGAGCGCTGCCAGGCCACGGCGTGATTGGGCATGGAGTCGTAGAGTACGCCATCCATATCGAAGAGTACGGCTTTGGGGCGTAGTGCCTCAAAACCGTTTCTCTCCAAATATTGCTTTACTGCTAATCTGTACATAGGATGTTTGGACAGGGCGCGCTGTGTAGCCAGCCCCCTCACTCCTTACTTCTCGTTGCTGATTCTCTCCTTGATGGCTTTCGACTCGGCTTCATATCCGGGCTTGTCGAGCAGGGCAAACATGTTTTTCTTGTAAGCCTCCACGCCCGGCTGGTTAAATGGATTTACGCCAAGCACGTTGCCGCTGATGCCGCAGCCAATCTCGAAGAAATAGATGAGCTGGCCTAAGTAGCGCTCGGTCAGGCGGGGCATGGTAATGCGGATGTTAGGCACTCCGCCATCGACATGAGCCAGACGGGTGCCCAGCTCTGCCATCTTGTTCACCTCATCCACACGCTTGCCGGCCAGGAAGTTCAGACCATCCAGATTTTCCTCGTCTGCGGGGAACAAGAGCTTCTTCTCCGGCTCCTCTACGCTGATGACGGTCTCGAAGATGGTGCGCTCGCCATCCTGAATCCACTGACCCATCGAGTGCAGGTCGGTTGTGAAGTCGACAGAGGCGGGGAAGATGCCCTTCTTGTCCTTGCCTTCCGACTCGCCGTAGAGCTGCTTCCACCACTCTGACATAAAGTGCAGTTTCGGCTGGTAGTTCACCATGATTTCTATCTTCTTGCCGCTCTGGTAGAGGCCGTTGCGCACGGCCGCGTACTGTGCGGCGGGATTTTCTGCGAAAGGCACATCCTTGCCGCAGGCTTTCTCCATGTCCTGGGCGCCGGCCACCAGCTCGCGGATGTCGAATCCGGCGCAGGCGATGGGCAGCAGGCCCACTGGCGTGAGTACCGAGAAGCGGCCGCCCACGTTGTCAGGTATGATGAACGACTTGTAGCCCTCCTTGTCAGCACAGGTGCGGGCAGCGCCGCGCTTGGCATCGGTAATGGCCACAATCACCTTCTTGGCTTCCTCCTTGCCGCGCTGGTCTTCGCACTGCTTCTTCAGCAGACGGAAGGTAAGGGCTGTCTCGGTCGTTGTTCCCGACTTCGAGATATTGATGACACCGAACTTCTTGTCCTTCAGGTAGGTTGTCAGCTCATAGAGGTAGTCTTCGCCGATGTTGTTGCCGGCAAAGAGGATGGTGGGGTTACTCTTATCCTGCACCAGCCAGCCGAAGGAGTTGCTGAGTGCCTCGATGACGGCGCGCGCGCCGAGATAAGAGCCGCCGATGCCGGCCACGACGATGGCTTCGCAGTTCTCGCGGAGCGTGTTGGCCGTCTGCTGCAGCTCATCAAGGAACGCGGGGGTGATGCTGCTGGGCAGGTGTAGCCAGCCAAGGAAGTCATTACCCGGACATGTGCCGTCTTCCAGAGCCTGTTGAGCGGCCTTTACCTGAGGCTCGAAAGCCTCTACTGCGCCTGCTTCCAGAAAGCAGGCCGCCTTTGTGATGTCAAGTTTGATGTTGCTCATATCTTGTTGTTTTTTAAGGTTTTACTCTTGTTTGCCGCAACGGGGTTTCCGTTGTTCTGATGCAAAGTTACAAAAAAGATATTATTCAAGCAAATAATTCGCAAAAATTAAAGGTGTTAGGGAGTTCCTTATCTGAACGAGTCGGTGAGCAGCTTGATTTCCACCTGTGGCGAAATGCGCTCGTAGAGGATGTTGTAGACTGCATCGAGAATAGGCATGTTGACGTGCCAGTGGCGGTTGATTTCCTTCATGCACTTTGTGCCGAAATAGCCTTCGGCTATCATCTCCATCTCCATCTGTGCCGCCTTTACGTTGTAGCCCTTGCCAATCATGGTGCCGAAAGTGCGGTTGCGCGAGAAGTTGGAATAGCCCGTTACGAGCAGGTCGCCAAGATAGACGCTGTCATAGGGGTTTCGCTCAATGGGGTGAACGGCTGTCAGGAAACGATTCATCTCCTGCACGGCGTTGGACATGAGTACGGCCTGGAAGTTGTCGCCGTACTTCAGCCCGGAGCAGATGCCCGCCGCTATGGCGTAGACATTTTTCAGCACCGACGAATATTCGATACCCAACACATCGGTTGAGGTCTTGGTCTTGATGAAATCGCTCGACAGCACGTTGGCAAAGGCTTGTGCCTTCTCGCGGTCGGCGCAGCCCACGGTCAGATAGCTGAGACGTTCCAGTGCCACTTCCTCGGCGTGGCTCGGGCCGCCGAGGCATGCCAAGTTCTCGTAGGGTACGGCGTAGACCTGGTGGAAATACTCCGAACAGACCAGATTCTCCTCTGGCACTATGCCCTTGATGGCAGTCAGTATGAGCTTGTCTTTGATGCGGGTCTTCAGCCGCTTGAGGTGGTTTTTCAGATAAGGCGATGGCGTGACGAAGACCAGCGTGTCATACATCTGCGCAATGCGATTCAGGTCGTTGTCAAAGTAGATTTTCTCGGTGTCGAAATGTACGCTGGTCAGGTAGCCGGGGTTATGCCCCAGCCGGCGGAAGTCGGCAATCTGGTCTTCGCGGCGCATATACCAGCCAATGTGGTGAGTGTGTTCCACCACAATCTTGGCTATTGCCGTAGCCCAGCTACCGCCGCCAATAATGGCTATCTTTCCGCAGTCGTACATAGACACTCCATTTTATATGCGAATGTTCTTGCGCAGCCTGATGGCCAGTGTGCTTACTGTGCCGGCCTTTCCGCCGCCGCAGGCTTACTCGTTGCTCTTGTCAATCCACTGCTGCACTTCATCGACCGACGGCTTTTGCAGTTCGAGCTTGTATTTCTTGAACACTTCGCCAATCTTCTGCTGCAATCCTTGCGCCTTTTCGTCTTTGATGTTCTGAACGAGGTTGAAGCCGGCCTTGCGCAACACAGGTACCAGCTCTTCCGACACCCCTATGGCAGCCCACTCGGCGGGTGTGCTTTGCGGTGCTTTCTTTTCGGGCTTCATCTGCGGGAACAGCATGATTTCGCCGATGGCAAACTTACCAGTCATGAGCATGGTCAGACGGTCGATGCCAATGCCGATGCCGCTGGTCGGCGGCATGCCATATTGCAGGGCGCGCAAGAAATCATGGTCGATAATCATGGCTTCATCATCGCCCTTGTCGGCCAGTCTCATCTGCTCTACAAAGCGCTCCTCTTGGTCTATCGGGTCGTTCAGCTCAGAATAGGCGTTGGCCAGCTCCTTGCCGTTGACCATCAGCTCGAAGCGCTCGGTCAGCCCGGGCTTTGAGCGGTGCATCTTTGTCAGCGGCGACATCTCCACAGGATAGTCGGTGATGAATGTGGGCTGTATGAACGAGCCTTCGCAGAACTCGCCGAACAGCTCGTCAATGAGCTTGCCCTTGCCCATGGTCTCATCGACTTCCATTCCCTTTTCCTTGCAGAAGGCGCGAATCTCCTCTTCGCTCTTGCCTTCGCAATCGAAGCCGGTTTTCTCCTTGATGGCATCGAGGATGGGCAGACGGCGGTAAGGTGCCTTGAACGAGATGACGTTACCGTCAATCTCCACTTCCGGCTTGCCGTTGACCGCCACGCAGATTTCCTCAAGCATCCGCTCGGTGAATTCCATCATCCAGTTGTAATCCTTATACGACACATACAGCTCCATGCAGGTGAACTCCGGGTTGTGGGTCTTATCCATGCCTTCGTTGCGGAAGTTCTTGCCCATCTCGTAGACACCTTCGAAGCCGCCGACGATGAGGCGCTTCAGGTAGAGTTCCGTGGCGATGCGCATATACATATCCTGATTCAGTGCATTGAAGTGCGTGATGAACGGGCGGGCCGATGCGCCGCCGGCAATGGTCTGCAGGATGGGGGTCTCCACCTCGGTATAGCCCGCATCATCTAAGATGCGGCGCATGGTGCGCACAATGGTGGCGCGCTTGAGGAATGTCTCTTTCACCCCTTCGTTCACCACGAGGTCGACATAGCGCTGGCGGTAGCGCAGCTCCGGGTCATCAAACTTATCGTATGCCACACCATCCTTATATTTCACGATGGGCAGCGGCTTGAGGCTCTTGGAGAGCAGTGTCAGCTCCTTGGCGTGTACGGAAATTTCGCCGGTCTGCGTACGGAACACGAAGCCGCGAATGCCGATGAAGTCGCCAATGTCGAGCAGGCGCTTGAATACATTATTGTAAAGGTCTTTGTTCTCTGTCGGACAGATGTCATCACGTGTGACATAGACCTGGATGCGGCCCTTGGAGTCCTGAAGCTCCACAAAGCTGGCCTTGCCCATGACACGGCGGCTCATCATGCGGCCGGCGATGCTCACTTCGCGCGGGGCGGCATCATCAGAGAACTCGCTCCTGATATCTGTGCTGAAGGCGTTAGTGGGATAGGCTGCGGCGGGGTATGGGTCAATGCCAAAAGAGCGCAGCTCTTGCAGACTCTGGCGTCTGCCGATTTCTTGTTCGCTTAATTCGAGAATATTCATTTCTGTTGTCCGAAAATTTGCTGATTTGGGGTGCAAAGTTACAAAATTATCTTGTAAAAATCCTCTTTTGGGTAAATAATTGCAAAAAAACTTGTAAACAATTTGGCTGATTATGAAATAATGACTATATTTGCACATATTTCGTAAGCATATAGATGGAACAGATAACAAAGAAAAGGGTTATCGGTGTTGATATCAGTCTGGAAGAAACGACTCTCGCAGTGGTCGACGTGCGTGGTAATATATTGGACAAGAGAAGCCTTTCTACGGAAGACTATCCAGAAATCAACAATTTCGCCGCTACCCTGAGCGACAAGATTATGGAGCTGGTTGAGGCCAATGGCGGCTATGAAGCCATTCGGTCGGTGGGCATCAGCGCGCCGAGCGGCAACTTCATGACCGGCTGCATAGAGAATTCGGGCAACATGCCGTGGAAGGGAGTCATACCCCTGGCTGTCATGTTGCGCGACCGCATTGGCCTGGCAGTAGCCCTGACCAACAATGCCCATGTCATTGCCTTAGGCGAGTCAGCCTTTGGCTGTGCGCACGGCATGCGCGATTTCATCATTTTGTCTATGGGCACAGGCTTGGGCAGCTGTGTGTTTGCCGACGGGCGTGTCAACTTGGGCCATGAGGGTTTTGCCGGCGAGGTGGGGCACACGATGCTCTATCACAACGGCCGCCAGTGCGGCTGCGGCAACAAAGGCTGCCTGGAGGCATACGTGGCGGCGAAGGGCATTGTCTTGACGGCCAAGGAAGTGATGGCCGAGAGCAGCAAGCCCTCGCTGATGCGCAGCGCCGAGAAACTGTCGCCGAAAATCATCTCCCACTTCTGCAACGAGGGCGACGAGCTGGCTATCGAGGTGTTCCGCCGCACGGGCTATTACCTTGGCCTTGGGCTGGCCAACTATGCCTCGGTGTTCGACCCTGAGGCATTCATCTTCACCGGCGGCATTCCCAAGGCCGGCAAGTGGCTGCTCGACCCGGCGCTCGAGACTTTCAACAGCCATGTGTTCCATAACATAGAGAACAAGGTGCAGTTCCTGGTCTCTGAGCTTGACGACCGCGAGCGCGATGTGTTGGGTGCCAGCGTACTGGCCTGGGATGTGAAGGAATATTCATTGTTCAAGTAGAAAAACCAATCCAAAAAACTATAAGTAGAGAGAGACTATCCAAAAAGCCTATTCAAGAAATGAGATGGAAGATTTTGACAAGATAAAAACCCGAGTAGTCGGCATTGACCTGAATATCGTTTATACCACGTATGCCATTGTTGACATTCGCGGCGAGTTGGTTGCCCAGGACCGCTTTCTGACCATGGACTATCCTGATGTCAACGACTTTGTGGGCACTCTGGCCGAGCGTATAGTCATGATGGCAGAGGAGAACGGCGGCTATGACACCATACGTTCAGCCGGCATCAGCGCACCGAGTGGCAACTACATGACCGGCTGCGTTGAGAATGCCGCCAACCTGCCGTGGAAGGGTGTCATTCCGTTGGCAGCCATGCTGCGCGACCGCCTCGGCATTGCCGTGGCGCTGGCCAACGACGGCCACCTGACGGCCGTGAGCGAAATCACGTTTGGCAGTGCGCGTGGCATGCAGAACTTCATCACCATTTCCATCAGCCATGGCGGCTTGGGCAGCTGTGTCTATGTTGACGGAAGAGCCCATTTGGGCGTTCACGGCTTTGCCGGCGAGGTAGGCCACACCTGCGTGGAAGAGGGCGGCCGGCTTTGCGACTGCGGCCGCCGTGGCTGCCTGGAGACCTACTGCTCGGCGAAGGGCATTGTGCAGACCGCCGAGGAGCTGATGGCCGAGAGCAGCGAGCCGACCCTGCTGAGCGAGCAGAGTGAGCTGAATTTCGTGACCATAGCCGAATGTTGCGACAAGGGCGACCCGCTGGCTATCGAGGCATACCGGCGTGTCGGCTTCAGGCTGGGCATCGGTCTGGCCACCTACGCCTCCCTGTTCAACCCCGAGGCCATTATCCTGACAGGCGCCATGACCCAGGCCAAGCATTGGCTGTTAGGGCCGCTGCGCGAGTCGTTCAACGAACACGTGTTCCCCAACATCAGGGGCAGGGTGCGCCTGTTGGTGTCGCTCTTGAAAGACGGCGAGCGCGACGTGCTGGGTGCCAGTGTGCTGGCGTGGACTGTCAAGGAATACTCTTTGTTCAAGTAACCCGTAATACCAACTGAAAACCATGTATCAACTATTTTATAAATATAATGCTAACTATGGAGGAACAAGTAATTAAAAGCAAGGTGGTGGGCGTTGACATCAGTAATGAGCGCACCACTTATGCTGTTGTAGACATTCGCGGCAACATACTGTCGGAAGGAACCTTCGAGACTAATGCCTATCCCGATGTGAACGACTTTGTGACCAAGCTGTGCGAATGCCTCCTGACGATGATTGAGGAGAATGGTGGCTACGAGGCCATCCGCTCCATCGGCATCAGTTGCCCGAGTGTCAGCGCGCAGACGGGCTGTATTGAGAACGCTGCCAACCTTCCGTGGAAGGGCGTAGTGCCCTTGGCAGCCATGCTGCGCGACCGCCTTGGCATGGCTGTCGGCCTGGCCAACGACGCGCGCATCTCTGCCTTAGGCGAGAAGGCATACGGCAGTGCCCACGGCATGAAGAACTTCATTGTGGTCAACATTGGCGTGGGCGTAGGCAGCTGTTTCTTCTCCGACGGCCACGAGCATGTGGGCGCGATGGGCTTTGCCGGCGAGATAGGCCACACTACCGTCTGCGTTGGCGGGCGTAAGTGTGGCTGCGGCAAGCAGGGCTGTCTGGAAGCCTACGCGGGAGCGAAGGGCATTGTGCAGACCGCCCAGGAACTGATGGCCGAGAGCAGCGAGCCTTCGCTGATGCGCGACATAGAGAGGCTGACCCCGCGGCTCATCACCGAGTGCTGCGAGAAGGGCGACAAGTTAGCCATTGAGGTCTATCGGAAGACGGGGCGCATACTGGGCTGGTGCCTGGCAAACTATGCTTCGCTGGTCAATCCCGAGGCCATTATCCTGGCGGGCGGCATCTCCCGTGCCGGGCACTGGCTGTTCGACCCGATTAAGGAGGTGTTTGAACAGGAAGTGTTCCTCAACATGCGCGGCAGAATCAAGCTGTTCAGGTCTAACCTTGACGACCACGAGCGCGATGTGCTGGGTGCCAGCGCGCTGGCGTGGGATGTGCCCGAATACTCCTTGTTCAAGTGAGCCGCCCGGGCTGAGTACCTGGACTTTATTCAGTAGACAGACATGAACGTAGAGGCGATAAAAGAGATAATCAACCAAAAACCTAATTTGAGTACCGCTCTCGGCATGGAGTTCCTCTCCACGCCAGAGAGCGATACGTGTATGGCTCGCATGAAAGTCGACGAGCGCAATCGGCAGCCCTTCGGTTTCCTGAGCGGGGGTGCTTCGCTGGCTCTGGCAGAGAACGTGGCCGGTGTCGGCTCGTCTGCGCTCTGCCCGGGCTGCGCCTGTGTGGGCATAGAGGTGAGCGGCAGCCATGTTCAGGCGGTGGCCGAGGGCGACACGGTGACGGCCCGCGCCCGCCTGCTGCACTCGGGGCGTACCCTGCACGTGTGGCAGGTTGACATCAGCAACGCTGCCGGTGAACTCATCTCGTCTGTCCGTGTAACCAACTACGTTATCCGCCCGGCAAGCCATGAGTAGCATAGCCATCTACCGATTGCCCTATCAGGAGCATTGCACGTTGGTCGAGCAGTCTGCCGGCGAGCCGGCAGAGCTGCTTTCGTGTTCCGAGCTGAACGGGTGCGAGGGTTTTGTGGTGGCCCCTTTCGAGGTCAGCCCCCAGCAGCCCATCTTGCTCATCAGGCCCGACCGCGTGACCCGGCTGCCTGTCGGCCAGCTCTCCGGGCTGCCTGCCGCTCTCGCCGACCAGTTTGCCGCCCAGGAGCAGTTTTCCGGGGCATACTATGCAGCGCAGCAGGCCAAGGGCAACTACGCCATAGACTTCGCCAATTTCCATGCCCAGCTGCAGGCGGGCGTTTTCCAGAAGATAGTCTTGGCGCGCTGCGTGGCGCACCCCCGTGCTGAGGAAGTGCCGCCACTGGCCCTGTTCCAGAAAGCCTGCCAGCTCTATCCGCGCATGTTCATCTGCCTTGTTGCCACTCCCCGGAGCGGCGTGTGGCTGACGGCCACGCCCGAGATTCTGCTTCAGGGGCAGGGCCGGCAGTGGCACACCATAGCCCTGGCGGGAACTATGAAGATGCAGCCCAGCCAGCTGGGCCTGCAGGATTCCGAGCAGGGCGCTGCCGCCTCTTGGACTGTCAAGGACATCCGCGAGCAGCGCATAGTGGCCACCTACGTGACGGAGTGCCTTGAGCAGTTTACGGGCGACTTCCGCGAGGAGGCGACCCGCACCGTGCGGGCGGCCAACCTCATTCACCTGCGCAGCGACTTCACGTTTACCCTGCCCGATGCCGACCACATCGGCGACCTGCTGCTTGCCCTGCACCCCACGCCCGCCATCTGCGGCCTGCCCAAGCGCGAGACGTTCAAGTTCATTGTGCAGAACGAGCATACGCCGCGCCGCTACTACAGCGGCTTCATGGGCATGCTCAGCCCGAAGGGCGACACCGACCTCTTTGTGTCGCTGCGGTGCATGAACATCACGCGCAACGCCTATCTGCTGTATGCCGGCGGCGGACTGCTGACCGACAGCAGCGCTGAACAGGAGTGGAACGAGACGGAAGCCAAGCTGGAGGTCATGCGGGCGCTGATAGGCGGCTGACCCGCGGCAGTTGAACATTGAAGCAAAAGGAGACGACAGTGTATAGCAACAAGACCAACGTAAACATTCTGACAGCCCTGCTCGTTAGTCACGGCGTGAGGCATGCCGTGGTGTGCCCGGGCAGCCGCAATGCCCCCATTGTGCATAACCTGAACGAGTGCCCGGACATTACGTGCCACCCCGTGACCGACGAGCGCTCTGCCGGCTTCTACGCCCTGGGCATGGTGCAGGCCACGGGGCAGCCCGTGGTGGTCTGCGTGACCTCTGGCACGGCGCTGCTCAATCTGGCGCCGGCCGTGGCCGAAGCCTACTACCAGCGCCAGCCGCTTGTTGTGGTCTCTGCCGACCGCCCCCCGCAGTGGATTGACCAGTACGACGGCCAGACCCTGCCGCAGCCCGATGCCCTCGGGCGCTTTGTCAGGAAGGCAGTCACCCTGCCCGAAGTGGCCGCTCGGGAAACCGGCCAGCCGGGCGCAGACGAGGCGCACTGGCACTGCAACCGCCTTGTGAACGAGGCTCTTGTCGAGCGGCGCGGCCCTGTTCACATCAACGTGCCTATCAGCGAGCCGCTCTTTGGCTTCGATGTGGCCGCGCTGCCCTGCGAGCGCCGCATCGAGCTGACCCCCGCCGAGGTGCTGCCCTCTACGTTAGGCCATGTGGCCCGTATGTTCATGCAGTCCAAGCGCCCCATGCTCATCAGCGGTCAGCCCATGAATCCGGGGCTTGACGAGGCGGTCTGCATGGTGGGCGACGACGAGCGCTACGTGCCCGACTTCGTTCTCTGCACGAGTGGCGCCATTGTCAGCAAGCGGCTGAAGCATTTTCTGCGGAAGGCGCGCCAGACCTGGCTGGTCAGCGAGACGGGCGAGGTGGCCGACACGTTCATGAACTTGACCCATGTCGTTCAGGGCGATGGTGCGGTGGTGGCCGACTATGTGCGCTTCATGCTGGAGTCTCAGCCCCATCCGTTTGTGCAGCTCTGGCAGGAGTTGCTGCTGCGGGTGCAGCACCATGCCGACACTTTCGAGCCTGACTATTCGCAGATGGCTGTCGTGAAGCATTTCGAGCGCGCGTGTGACCCGCTCCATGCCTCGCTCTCAGCATTCCACTACGCCAATTCCATGGCTATCCGACTGGCCAACATCTATGCCCGCCACCCTGTCTGTTGCAACCGCGGCGTGAACGGCATCGAGGGCTCTCTCTCCACGGCGGCGGGCTTTTCCTTGATTCACCACCAGACCGTTTCCGCCCATTCTCCCGCGCGGGTCTTCTGTGTCATTGGCGACCTGAGCTTTTTCTACGACCAGAATGCCTTGTGGAATCAGGACCTGCATGGCAATCTGCGAATCCTGTTGCTGAACAATGGGCGCGGCGGCATCTTCAGCCTGCTGCCGGGTCTGGAGCAAACCCCCGCCCGCGACAAGTTCGTGGCAGCGGAGCATACGACCACCGCCGAGGGCATTTGCCGGCAGAACGCAGTCCGCTACCTGAAGGCAGAAAACATGGATGAAGTGCGGCAGGGTGTCGACCTGCTGCTGAATGCCGACAGCGACCGCCCCATGTTGTTGGAAGTGTTCACCAATGCTGACGACGACGAGCGGGCGTATCGGGCATATTACCAGTCGTTATAGTTTCTTTAGCAGGCGTTCCATGACAGATGTGTTATGAGAGCCTGTGGAATT
>JAFLSH010000230.1 GCA_022511055.1 Prevotella sp.
AAAAAACACATATAGTAGTCATACAGGCTGAATGCCCCACACCCTCAACACCCCCGACACCCTGCGCTCATAAGTGCCTGATTTCCAATGGGTATTTATGGCGTTTTTGGGTGCAGGGTATCAGACGCCCCTACACCCTCCCCAACACCCAGGGTGCAGATTGGGTGTGGGGCAAATTTCTTCCACAACACCCAAATGGGCAAAAATGCGCACTGAAAATCAAGTACTTACGGCTGTTGGGTGTAGGGGGTGTTGAGGGTGTAGTCAGGAAAATTTATGGGCTACTATATTACGCGCGCATACGCGCGCGAGCCTATATTTGCATGGCAGGCATCTGTCTATTTCCGATATTGCTTCCATAGTGGCTCAATATTCATGTTCTTTTTGATGTTATTTCAACCCCTCCAAGATACTCAGGTAACGCCGTGAGGTCCCTATCCATTGCGGCGGAAAGATACGTCTCGAATGGCAGGTTTGTTATGTACACTACATCTTGAATAGTTCTCAAGTCTTCTATATCTTCAAAGCGCTCATATTTGCTTACAACTTTGTACTGCTCTCCAAAACATTTGAGAATGTTTCTTAGCAGGATATACTCTATGTTGCTTTTTTCATGAGAACAAATAATGGCGGCACAACCATTCTCATTATAACCGGTATGTCCGATTGACACTATGTCCTCTTTGGTTATTTCAATATTCATACTCTTTGCCATATTTTTAGTTAATTACTATTGTTGCAAGTATCGGAAACTTTCAAAATCTGCCATATTGTTTAGTCGTTTTCTGTTTGTTTTTTGTTTCTGAGTGCAAAGATAAGGAAAAATTCCTAAACGAATCAGTCAAATTATACGTATAAAAATACCAAAAGTGAAAAAAATGCGGTCTAATGCCCGCCTGTCGGATTGCATGGGTAACATCGTCAAGGAATTGCAGGCCGCATCGTTCCGTGGCTGAAACGCGGCTGGTCTCCAACGAAAAAAGTTCCCCAATCGTGGGGAACTTTTTTACTTATGCAACATCGGCCTGCGGGGTGGCTATTTCACTTCCCAGATGTCGTTAGTCTCCAGCAGTTCGGCAAAGTTGTGGTACTTCTTCTGAGCCGAGACCTCGGCGAGCTGGGCGTGAACGGCCTCATCGTAGGTGGGCGCTTCCACATCGCGAATGACACCGAGGGCGATGGGGAAACCGTCGTCATTGCCCATCAGGGCGAGCTTCAGCTGCAGGGTGTTGTCCTCGCAGTGGGCATCGTGGGTCAGCACGTCGTCCAGCGTGTAGCCGTCCTTGCCTATCTCCACAACCTTCAGGCCGAAGCCCTGCTGTACCAGTCCGAACTCGTTGTTCTCGCCGAACACCAGCTTCTCGCCGTGGCGCACGTAGATGGCGTTCTTCTTGCGGCCCTCGTTGTTGTAGACAATGTCGTGGCAGTGGTCGTTGAAGATGACACAGTTCTGCAGCACCTCAGTCACCGCAGTGCCCTTGTGGTTGTAGGCTTCCTTGAGTACCTCGACCGTGCCCTTGGCATCGGTGGCCACGCAGCGGGCGAAGAAGTGGCCGCGCGCACCGAAGCAAAGCTCGGCGGGGCGGAAGGGGTCTTCGACCGTGCCGTAGGGGCTGGACTTCGAGACGAAGCCGCGGGGCGAGGTGGGGCTGTACTGGCCTTTCGTCAGGCCGTAGATGCGGTTGTTCAGCAGAATGATGTTCAGGTCTATGTTGCGGCGGTTGGCGTGTATGAAGTGGTTACCGCCAATGGCCAGTCCGTCGCCGTCGCCGCTGACCTGCCAGACGGTGAGGTCGGGGTTGGCAACCTTTGCGCCGGTGGCAATGGCTGCCGCGCGGCCGTGAATGGTGTTCATGCCGTAGGTGGCCATGTAGTGGGGCAGGCGGCTGGAGCAGCCGATGCCGCTGATGACCGCAATGTTCTCGGGGGCTACGCCTATCTCGGCCATGGCCTTGTGGAGCGATGCCAGGAAGAAGTGGTCGCCGCAACCGGGGCACCACCGTGGCTGGCCTTTCTTGTAATCTTGTGCTGTATAACTCATGTTCGTTTACTTCTTTAATATGTCCTCGAATGCGTTGACTAACTCTTCCACCACGAAGGGCTGACCCTTGACCTGGTTGAACTGGCAGGGCACGAAATGGTCGACCTTCATGCGCAGGTAGGCGGCCAGCTGGCCCATGTTCTGCTCGGCCACCACCACCTTCTTGTATCGTGAGAGTACCTCGGCCGTGTTCTTCGGCAGCGGGTTCAGGTACTTGAAGTGGGCCTGTGCCACCTTGTGGCCTGCGGCGCGCAGCTCGTCCATGGCCGTGCGCAGGTGGCCGTAGGTAGAGCCGAAGCCCACGATAAGCAGGTCGGCATCGGCCACGTCGCCGTCGACCTCGAGGTCGGGCACCTGTATGTTGTCTATCTTCTGCTGGCGCAGGCGCGTCATCAGGTCGTGGTTTTCGGGGTTGGTGGATATGGCACCCGTCTCAGAGTCCTTCTCCAGACCGCCAAGGATGTGGGCGAAGCCCTCACGCCCCGGCACGGCCCAGTAGCGGGTGCCGTTCTCGGCGCGCATGTAGGGAGTCCACTTGCCCTTCATCTCCTCGGGCACGTATGGCGGGTTGATGCTGTCGAGCCGGGCCATCTCCGGCAGCTTGAAGGCCCCCGAGCCGTTGGCAATGTAGGCATCGGTCAGCAGCACCACGGGTGTCATGTGTTCCAGTGCCATCTTGCAAGCCTGGTAGGCGGCATCGAAGCAGTCGGCAGGGCTTGTGGCCGCCATCACCGGCATGGGGCTCTCGCCGTTGCGGCCGAAGAGCGCCTGCAGCAAGTCGGTCTGCTCCGACTTCGTGGGCAGGCCCGTGGCAGGGCCGCCGCGCTGCACGTCGAGTACCACCAGCGGCAGCTCCATGATGACGGCCAGGTTCATGGCCTCAGACTTCAGGCAGATGCCGGGGCCCGAAGTGGAAGTCACGCCGAGCGCGCCGGCAAACGAGGCGCCGAGCGCCGAGGCGCAGCCGCTGATTTCGTCTTCGCACTGCACGGTAGTCACGCCCAGCGACTTGTGCTTTGACAGCTCGTGGAGTACGTCTGTGGCCGGCGTGATGGGGTATGAGCCCAGGTAGAGCCGCAGCCCCGCCTTCTCGGCGGCGGCAATGAAGCCGTAGGCCGTGGCCTTGTTGCCCGTAATGTCCATGTAGCGGCCGGGCACTTTCTCCTTCGACTCGATACGGTAGACATTGATGGCGCTGGAGTGCGTGTTGTGGCCGTAGTCGTAGCCGGCCTGCACCACCTTGAAGTTGCTCTCGGCAATGGCGGGCTTCTTGGCGAACTTCTCCTTCAGGAAATTCTCCACCAGCGCAAGGTCGCGGTCGAAGAGCCAGCACACCAGCCCGAGGGCGAACATGTTGCGGCACTTCAGAACGGCCTTGTTGTCCATGCCCGTGTCGGCCAGGCAGTCCTTCACCATGGTGGTCAGCGGGCACTGGATAACGCGGTCCGGGTCGATGCCCATTTCGCCCAGATAGTCCTCGCTCTTGAACTGCGCTTTCTCCAGGTCCTTCGGCCCAAACGAGTCGGTGTCAATGATAATCGTTGCCTGCGGCTTGGCGTAGCGGTACTGTGTCTTGAGCGCCGCGGCGTTCATGGCCACCAGCACATCGCACTTGTCGCCCGGCGTATAGACCTTGCCCGCGCCGATATGCACCTGAAAGCCCGACACGCCCGTCAGCGAGCCTTGCGGGGCGCGGATGTCAGCCGGGTAGTCGGGGAATGTGGAAATGCCGTTGCCAACGGTGGCACTGACAGTTGAAAAAATGTTTCCGGCTAATTGCATACCGTCGCCGGAGTCTCCTGAAAAGCGGACTACAACTTGGTCCAACTCCTTCACTTCCAAAATTTCTGCCATACAAATCTTCGTTTTTTGAATCAATCTTTCCGGCTGCAAAATTATTCATTTTTAGCGAGATACCCAAATGAAAACGGCAAAAAGTGCATATTCCCCGCCGAATTGCAGGAATATGCAATTTACTTGCAAGCCTTGCTGCC
>JAFLSH010000231.1 GCA_022511055.1 Prevotella sp.
GCGGCTTGCGTGTTCCACCGAAAGCGCCGCTTTTTGCGGCTAAAGTGGCGCTTTTTTCATTTTAACAACAAAAAAATGACGTATTACCCATTTTTTTCATATCTTTGCACCAAAATTGGGAATATTTCTGAGAAAAGTCAGGAGAGAGATTTATGAAAATAGGAGATAAAGTCAGGTTTCTGAGTGAGCAGGGGGGCGGGCGAGTTTCGCGCTTCCAAGGTAAGGACATTGTGCTGGTTGAAGACGAAGACGGCTTCGAGGTGCCCATGCGGGTGAACGAGGTGGTGGTGGTCGGCAACGAGGACTACGACACGAAGCACATGGTAGAAGTCAAGCAGCAACAGGCGAAAACACAACAGAAGCCTGCGGCGGGCAGACACCAGCACCCGGACACAGACGAGGAGGAGGCCGACTACGACCCTGCCGACAGGCCGGTGACGTTCAGGGCGGCGCCAGAGGAGCGCAAGGGCGGCGACCTGCTGTCAGCCTATTTGGCATTCGTGCCCATGGACATGAAGGAGCTGTCGCAGACCCGCTTTGAGTCGTACTTTGTGAACGACTCCAATTACTACATGCACTACGCCCTGTTTTCCACGGAGTCGGCCCGGTGGCAGCTCCGCGCCACTGGCGAGGTGGAGCCGAACACGAAGGAGTTCATCGAGGAGTTTGGCCGTGAGTCGCTCAACGAGCTTGAGCGGTTGTGTGTGCAGGTGGTGGCCTACAAGCGCGACAAGCCTTTTCTGCTGAAGCCCACGCTGAACGTGCAGCTGCGCATTGACGGCGTGAAGTTCTACAAGCTGCACACGTTCCAGGAGAACGACTTCTTTGAGCAGCCGGCACTGGTCTACACCGTGGTCGAGAACGACAGGGTGGCGCGCCCGCTGGTGATTGACGTGGACTGAGCGGCCGATGCCGGCTGGCAAGACAGGAGAAAAACGTGACATAACAGGAAAAGCATAAAGAGGAAAAGAAAGATGAAATACGGATTTGTGAAGGTGGCAGCTGCCATCCCTGCGGTCAAGGTGGCTGACGTTCATTATAACATGCAGCAGGTGGAGAGCCTCATAGCCCAGGCCGAGGGGCAGGGTGTTGAGGTGGTCGTGTTTCCTGAACTGTGCCTGACGGGCTATAGCTGCCAGGATTTGTTCAAGGAACAGCTGCTTATCGACAAGGCCGAGGAAGCCCTGATGATATTGCTTGACTTCACGCGCAAGCTCGATGTCATAGCCATCATCGGCCTGCCTGTGCAGATTAGCGGCCTGCTCTATAACTGTGCGGCGGTCATACAGGGCGGTCAGCTGTTAGGCATTGTTCCCAAGACGTTCCTGCCCAATTACAACGAGTTCTACGAAAAGCGCTGGTTTGCCTCCTCGCAAGACTTGACGGCATGCGACATCTACCTGGCTGGCAGCCCCATCCACGTGTCGCCGGAGCCAACGCTGTTCGCTACGGCCGACGGTGTGAAGTTCGGCATCGAGATATGCGAAGACGTGTGGGCGCCAGTGCCTCCGAGCAACAACCTGACACTGGCCGGCGCCGACATTGTGTTCAACCTGTCTGCCAGCAACGAGCTGATAGGGAAGCACCGCTACCTCTGCTCGCTGTTAAGCCAGCAAAGCGCCCGGACCATGAGCGGCTACGTCTATGCCTCGTGCGGCTTCGGCGAGTCGACACAGGATGTCGTCTATGGCGGCAATGCCCTCATCTTCGAGAACGGACACCTGCTGAACGAGGCAGACCGTTTCTCCATCCAGCCGCAAATCAGGATAGCCCAGATAGACGTTGAGCGGCTACGCACCGAGCGCCGCTGCAACTCGACCTTCATCAGCGCCCAGCGCGGCATCAGCGCGCGGCACGTGGACTGCCGCCCCGTAGAGCCGCGTGAGTTTGAGCTGACACGCGCTGTGGAGCCGCACCCGTTCATTCCCAAGAGCGAGGACATGCAGGCTGCATGCGACGAGATACTGAACATTCAGGTGGCCGGACTGGCCAAGCGCCTCTATCACATCGGCGCGACCAAAGCGGTCATCGGCATCAGCGGCGGACTGGACTCCACGCTGGCATTGCTGGTCACGGTCAAGGCTTTCGACAAGTTAGCGCTGGAGCGCAGCGGCATCATAGGCATCACCATGCCGGGCTTCGGCACGACAGACCGCACCCACGGCAACGCCCTGAAACTGATGGAGCAGCTGGGAGTGAGCATTCGTGAAATCAGCATCACCAAGTCGGTACTCCAGCATTTCGAGGACATCGGGCAAGACCCTACCCGGCACGACATCACCTACGAGAATGCGCAGGCTCGCGAGCGCACTCAGATACTGATGGATGTGGCCAACAAGGAGAACGCCATCGTTGTGGGCACGGGCGACCTGTCGGAACTGGCGTTAGGATGGGCGACCTATAACGGCGACCACATGTCGATGTACGGCGTGAACGCCGGAGTACCCAAGACACTGATACGCTATCTGGTGAAGCACCTGGCCGGCGAGATGGCCACCGAGGTGCTGCTGGACATTGTCGACACGCCCATCTCGCCTGAGTTGATTCCCGCCGACGAACACGGACAGATAAAACAAAAGACGGAAGACCTGGTGGGGCCTTACGAGCTGCATGACTTCTTCCTCTACTACTTTCTGCGCTTCGGCTTCTCACCCCGCAAAATCTACATATTAGCCTGCCGCGCCTTTGCCGACAGCTACGACGAGGCCACCATCAAGCACTGGCTGCAGACGTTCTGCCGCCGATTCTTCAACCAGCAGTTCAAGCGTTCATGCCTGCCAGACGGCCCCAAGGTGGGCAGTGTCAGCCTGTCGCCCCGCGGCGACTGGCGTATGCCCAGCGATGCCTCAAGCGCCCTGTGGCTGAAAGAATGTGAGAGCCTGTAAAAAGTATAAAGAAGGTTTAAGAAGCAACATTAAGACATAAAATAGTTTAAAAGATGTGCAGAGTTTCAAAAAAAATGCATATCTTTGTAGGCTGAAAACGCGCCAGAGAGCCTGAAAAACGCCTCAAACGCCGTTTTGGACAAAAAACAAGAAACTGAAAGCATTAGAAAAAAATAATGGACCAGACATTCGACAACGACAGAATTATTAAAATCAACATCGAGGAGGAGATGAAGTCCTCATACATAGACTACTCCATGTCTGTGATTGTGGCTCGTGCCCTACCCGATGTGCGCGACGGCTTCAAGCCCGTACACCGCCGTATCCTGTACGGTATGATGAACATCAACAATGTCTCGACACAACCCTATAAGAAATGTGCGCGCGTAGTGGGCGAGGTGCTTGGTAAGTATCACCCCCACGGCGACTCATCAGTCTATGGTGCCCTGGTACGCATGGCCCAGGACTGGAACATGCGCTACACGCTGGTAGACGGTCAGGGAAACTTTGGCAGCGTTGACGGCGACTCGCCGGCAGCCATGCGTTACACGGAGTGCCGCCTGTCGAAGATGGGCGAACACATCATGGACGACCTGGACAAAGAGACGGTCGACATGATGAACAACTTCGACGACTCGCTGCAAGAGCCGACTGTCATGCCGACAAAGATACCCAACCTGCTGGTGAACGGCGGCAATGGCATTGCTGTGGGTATGGCGACAAACATGCCCACCCACAACTTAGGCGAGGTCATCGACGGTTGCTGCGCCTACATTGACAACCCTGACATTGACACCGACGGGCTGATGAAGTACATTCCCGGCCCGGACTTCCCTACAGGTGCTTACATCTATGGCTTGCAGGGAGTGCGCGATGCCTACGAGACAGGCCGCGGCCGCATTGTCATGAGAGCCAAAGCCGAAATAGAGAGCGGCGACACCCACGACAAGATTGTCGTTACGGAAATACCTTACGGTGTGAACAAGGCCGACCTGGTGAGCTACATTGCCGACCTGGCAACGCAGCACAAGATTGAAGGCGTGGCCAATGTCAACGATGAGTCCGGCCGCCAGGGCATGCGCATTGTAGTCGACGTGAAGCGCGATGCCAACGCCAACGTGCTGCTGAACAAGCTGTTCAAGATGAC
>JAFLSH010000232.1 GCA_022511055.1 Prevotella sp.
AAAATTCAAGAAAATGGCAGAAGATTGGGTGTTGTTAAAAAATATGTCACCAGAATATCTTATTTTTGATGAAATGAGAACTTGGATAAGTGAAAAGGCTTATAAGCGTGGTGGCAGATATGGTGAAGCTGAAGAAAAGGAAAGAATGCATTTAGAATAATAAAAAAAGAAATAAAATGATTAACTTTGCAAACGAGATATGGGAAAGGAACAATTTAATATGATAAATATGCCAGACATAAAAACAACCGAGACTGCAATGCTACCATTTAAGGTTATGGAATTGGCAGATATAATTGCGGAGAAAAAAAGACTATCTATTGATGATGCTTTGTTCTATCTTTACAATTCCGAACTATACCATGATTTGCTGAATCCAGAAATGAAATTGTGGTATTATGGTGGAATACAGCTTTATGAGCTTCTGGAGAAAGAAAAACTTCGCGAAAGGAAATCGTACCCGCCAAAAGCAGAAAGACTATTTTTGATTTTCTGTATCGAGCAGTATCGGCTACGCGACAATCTTGTTTCGGCCAACGTCTTGGAAAGGTTCATAAGATTGAGCGTGGACAGATTTATAACGGATAACTTTGAGGTGTTGCATTCTCAGAGTACAGAATATATTTTACACGAAATTGATATGTTTATTAAGAAACGGAGGTAAACCATGCGTTTGTATCACGGCTCTACAATGACTGTCCGCAAACCGACAGTACAACGAGGTCGCACAAAAACGGACTTCGGCAAAGGCTTTTACACAACAACAAGCCCAGAACAAGCAGAGAAATGGGCAAGAATAAAGAAAAACAGGGAAGGCACGGAAAAAGACACACGCGCAGTAGTTTCGGTATTTGAGATAGATGACAACATATTAGACAATCCCCAATATAAGACTATGCACTTTGATGGAGCTACGGCAGAGTGGCTGGATTTCGTTGTTGCCAACCGGCGTGGAGCTTCACATGATTTTGACATGATAATGGGGCCAGTGGCTAATGATAAATTGTATGCTACCATATCTCTGTATGAGAACGGAACGCTCAATGCAAATGCCGCCATAGAGCAGCTAAAGACCCACACCCTATTTAATCAACTGTCATTTCACAACCAATCCGTTTGCCAACTCCTAACTTTTGTGGAATCTTACGAGATATGGTGATGATTAGACATTCTGATGTATCATCTGCGCTTCCACAAATAGACGATATGGAGGAAAGAACGGATGACGAAAAGCAGAAATAGTCACCAAATGGTTAACTTTGTAAACGGGTTATCTCAATTTTTTGGAAAAATAGCCCAACTATACATTTTTCAATATATCTGACTGTGTTTCATGTTGTTATGGCATGTATAGTGGGCTTTTCAAGCCCACTGACTATACATGATTTTAAGTGAATTCATGTTATTTTGTACACTTTAGGATTCCTGTTGCGGAGCGAGAATTACCACCCCCTCGGGGTGGTAGGGGGAGAGGTGGTAGGTGTAGTAGGTTTGGTAGGTATAGTAGGTGCAGTAGGTATAGTAGGTGCAGTAGGTAAAGTGTGGGTAGTAATTCTTGCTCAAAAACTGGAATCCTAAAGTGTAGAAAATAACATGAAACTGGCAAAAAACATGTATAGTCGGGGGTGTCAGATACATCACTATACATCACACAACTTGTTGTGCTTCAGTTTATTATACAGATTTATGTATAGTTGGGCATTTTTTCAAAGAAAATGCGGCAAAGAAAGACAAAAATGGTCATGCGACCTCTGTTTTCGGAGAAAAGCGGCACTTTAGCGGCAAAAGTCACGGAGTAATTTTTCTAAAGCGGCGCTTTTTGCCGCTAAAGTGGCGCTTTTTTGGCAAAACTCACGGCGTTTTTTGCCCAAAAAAATGAGCTGCACCCCAAAAAAATCTGTCGTGACAACTTCTTGGGGTGCAGCCCTATTTGCGAGGACCTGCCTTACACGGCGGCGGCAGCTATCCAGTCGTAGATGCAGGAGACAACACCGAAGGCAACGATGCCAGCTGTGCAGAGGGCAAGCGCCAACTTGGTGTTGGCATCGCTCTGGAACGTGGGCAGCGGCGTGGTGGTCTTCTTGATGTACATGGCCTTGACGATGAGCAGGTAGTAGTAGAGTGACACCACCGTGTTAATCAAAGCGATGAAGACAACAAGATAGCTCCAGAAAGGATTGGCCTCATGGCCGCCAACGGCAGACATGAACACGAAGAACTTGGAGAACATGCCGGCAAACGGCGGAATGCCTGCCAACGAGAACAGAGCCAGCGTCATGAGGAAGCTGAGCTTGGGGTTGGTGGTGTAGAAGCCGTTGTAGGCATCCATGTCGGTACGCCCGCCATTGTTCTGCTCGACCACGCTGATGACCGTAAACACTGCCATGTTGGCAACAACGTAGACCAGGACATAGTAGGTCAGCGCCGTAGCTCCCATCTGCGAGCCGCCGAGGGCGGCGAGCATGATGTAACCTGCCTGCGAGATGGAGGAGAAGGCCATGAAGCGCTTCAGCTCTGACTGGCGGATGGCAAAGAGGTTACCAACGGTGATGGTGAGCATGATGATGATGCCCAGCATGACCTCCCACTGCTCGACCAGCGGGCCAAAGACCTTGGTCAAGATGATGAACGCGGCGAGGGCGGCAGCACCCTTGGAGACAACGCTCAGGTAGCCAGTGACTGGCGTGGGCGCTCCCTGGTAGGTGTCGGCGGTCCAGAAGTGGAAGGGCACGAGCGAGAGCTTGAAGCCCAGTCCGCTGAAGAAGAACACCAGCCCGGCCACGGGCAGCAGCATCTGGTCGCTGAAGGGATTGATGGCGGCCAGGACGGTGGCGATGTCATCGAAATAGAGTGTGCCTGCGGCGGCGTAGATGAGCGAGATGCCATAGAGCATGACACCGCTGGAGAAGGTGGCCGTCAGGATGTACTTGGCAGCGGCCTCGGCCGACTGCTTCTTCTTTCTGTCAAACGCCACAAGGCAGGCCATGGGCACTGAGGCGGTCTCAAGTCCGAGGAAGAACATGAGGAAGTTGCCTGAGCTAATCATGATGAACATGCCCAAAAGCGTGGATATGACCAGCATGTAGAACTCGCCCTCGAGCTTCATGGCCGCTGCCTGTACCCATGGCTGCGCCATGATGACGACAATCAGCGTACCCATGGCGAGGATGGTCTTCATGACATTGGCCATCGGCGTGGCCACATAGAGCCCGCCAAAAGCCTCGGCGGGCTCGGCCATCAGGCAGATGCCCGTGCCGACAAGCAGCAAGGCGACGGTGAGGAAATAGAGCGTATAGCCCTTTACCTTGGCCTTGGCTATCTTGAAATCAAAGCAGAAAACGAGAATGAGCGCGAGGACAAGGAATGCCTCGGGAATCATTTGTAGGAATTGTCCGTAATTCATATATTTCTTTCCTCCTATCGTTTACATATTAATATTGCTGAGAATGGGAATCACGGCATCGTTGATGATGTTGCTAAACCAGAACGGCACCAGACCGAGACCTGCCACGCAGAAGATGAGGCAGCCCACGGCGAAACGCTCATCCCAGGTGGCATCAGTCAGCTGGAGATAGTGCGGGTCGCTGACCTCGCCGTAGAGTATCTTGCCCACAAGGCGCAGAATGTAGACGGCGGTGACGACCACCGACGTGCAGGCGATGATGGTGCAGGCGCGGTGGAACAGGTCAGGATTCTCAAACGAGCCTACGAAGATGGTCATCTCGGCAATGAAGCCCGAGAAGCCGGGCAGACCGAGGTTGGCCAGACCTGCCAGCACGTAGCCGACGGCGAGGAAGGGCATAATCTTCATCAAGCCACCAAGACGGCGGACATCACGCGTGTGCGTGCGGCCGTAAATCATACCGATGAGGGCGAAGAAGAGCGCCGTCATCAGACCGTGCGACAGCATCTGAAGAATGGCACCCGTGGCTGCCGTCTTAGTCATCATGAGCAGGGCGAAAAGCACCAGGCCGCAGTGGCTGACGGAAGAGTAGGCGTTGATGTACTTCAGGTCGGTCTGCAC
>JAFLSH010000233.1 GCA_022511055.1 Prevotella sp.
AACAGCTCGCAACCGCACAAAGAGTGCGATTGCGAGCTGCTCTGTTGTGAATCTCAGAAAAAACTGAGTTTTCTGCCCCTTATTACCACATGGGCGTGAAGGGAGCGGAAGGCACCATCAGGTCGTTGACACATCCGTGCAGGTCGGTGTACTTCGAGGTGTCAATCTTCATCACAGGCGCTCCCTCCTCAAGATTCATCTTGCCTAAGTCGATGTTGAAGACGGAGAATTCGTAGAAGAATCCGAAGTAGTATATCAGGTTCTTGGCATCTGCCACACTACGCCACTGCGACGACGACAGGTTAGGCTCGCCCTCCAGTCCATAGCCGTAGGGCACAGCCACGTTGTTCAGCACGGTCAGCACCTCTGCGGCAGCCTGCTTGTAGTCAACGCTGTCGGGCACATGCTCGATGAAGAACGAGGCGCGGGCGAAACGGTCAGAGCTGCGCACCGTGCCGGGCAGGGTGTTCTTGCCGCCCACCTGCTTCCAGTAGTTGTTGATGGCGAGCATCTGCTCGAAGGGCGGGTCGTTGGTCAGCACACGATAGTCGCGCGATACAAAGACATCGAGCTTGCCCTTCTGGAACTCCATCACCAATGTGTTGCCTGAGCGGTCGGTCACCGCCCAATGCAGGGCTGCCTCGGTGTTGCCGTCGAAGTTTTGGCCGTAGATGGCGAACTCGTTGGCCTTGAGCCACTGGTGCATCTCGTCGACCGTGGCAAAGTTGTCGAGGAAATAGCTCACCAGCATGGCCAGGCTCATGGCAGGCAGCTCACCGCTCGGCGAGGTGCGATAGACGGAGCCCTTGCAAAAAAGGGCGTTCATCACAAGACCCTTCTCGTTCATGCCCTCGGTCACGCCGCCATCATAAGACACTGCGAGTACGGAGCCATACTTTGACTTCCAATGATAGGTGTTGCCTTTCGGCATGGCCTGCTTCTGCATCCCACGCGGGTAGACGTAGAGATGGGTAGGAATGGGGGTGCGCCAGTCGAGGGTGCGCCCCACGACTGTCAGGTTGTCACGGCCCAAAAGCACAACACGGGAACAAGCCAATGCATCGCTGCATACAAGCAGCACGGCGAACATGATTAGTACGATTCTGTTTTTCATATTTACTGATTATTTTTTCACTGCCGAAGCAGCCATTTAACTCGGGTGCAAAGGTACAAAAAAAGAATGAACTGCCAAATATACATATAAATATTTTGTAAAATGCACTACAAAATTGCAAAAACAATTCATATTATGCAGAAAAATGAGTATCTTTGCACAGATTATGCTAATCTGACATGGCAAAACACATATATGCCACGACCATCTGAGAAGAACAACCAAACTATGAATAACGAAAAAATGAAGAGTTTCAAACCAAATCCGTGGATTCTTCCACAGCCGGTGCTGATTATCGGCACTTACGACAAAGAAGGCAGGCCAAACGCCATGAACGCTGCCTGGGGCGGCCAGTGGGATATGCACGAGATTATCATCTCGTTAGGGGCTCACGCCACGACAGACAATCTTGCCGCCAACCCTGAGTTCACTGTCACTTTTGCCACCGCAGAGACGATGGTGGCGGCTGACTATGTCGGCATTGTCAGCGGAAGGAACACGCCCGACAAGATGCTGCGGACAGGGTGGACTGCGGAGAAAGCCCCCAATGTGAACGCCCCGGTGTTCGCGGAGTTCCCGATGACGTTGGAGTGCCGTGTAAAGCAGAAGATAGACGAGTCGGAGACGGGCTACTACCTAATAGCAGAAATTGTCAATATCCTGTGCGACGAGAAATTCCTGGCTGCGGATGGCAATCCTGACGTGGAGAAAATGGAACTCATCACTTATGACCCAGTTCATCACACATACATTCAGCTGGGAAAGACCGTAGGCAAGGCATTTGCCGACGGGAAGCTGCTGAAGGGGTGAGAACAAGAGTTCAGAATACCTTATAGAGTAAGGTGTTTCATCTCATGGCCTCCCCAGTGGCTGTCATTCGAATATTGGAAACCTACTGAGGCATAGAGTGCCTCTCCCGCAGGGTTAGCCTTGTCTACCAGCAGGCCGACACATGGCAGATTCAATGCGTCGGCGCGCTCCTTGGTTGCCGCAATCAGACGTTTGGCTATGCCCTGCCGCTGATATTCCGGCAGAACGGCCAGCGAGTCAAGGTAGAGTTCGCCTGCCTGCGTTTCGTCATCCATGCCCGAGTTGTCCTTCCCGATGTATTCTCTTGACAAGTCCAGAAAGGCGCGACGAAGGGCATGCAGTTTGCCGCCGTCGTAGCTCACGGAGATGCCAACAACCCGATTGCCGTCACACGCAACATAGGTATTTGTGTAGCTATATTGCGAATCCTCCCGCTCAACAAGAGTGGTCATCATCCGACGAAAGTCATCCAGCCCGTAGCCTTCTCCACAGAAATGCAGACAGCAATCATCGGTCATTGCCATCATAATCAGGCGGGCTATCTCAGGAGCCTGCTGCCTTGTTGCCTTCTTGATTACTATCACAGACTGGCGGGAGTTATTTCTTGAACAGCTTTGGCACAAAGTGATTCAGGTAAATACGCCAGTTGCGCCAGATATGTCCACCGTCGGTTTCCAGGTATTCGTATTTATAGCCCTTGTTGTCCAATCGCTGGCGGAAATCCACGTTATCGTTATAGAGGAAATCCGTCTTGCCGATAGCGATATAATAGAGCAACGGAGCAGGCGAGAATTGCCTTGCTAACTTTTCGTCAAGCTGTTCATAGATATGGCCGTTCTCGCCCTTGCCCATCCGATTGACGGCAGCGGAGAAGAGCCCTACATAGCCGAACATCTGGGGATTGTTGGCCGAGATGTAAAGGGAATGGAAGCCTCCCATCGAGAGGCCGGCAATGGCGCGGTGTTCCTTGTCGGCCTGTGTGCGATAGTGGCCGTCAACCCACGCTACGAGGTCTGTGAACGCCACCTCAATGGAGCCTTCCATCGTCTTGGGATTCATAAACGAAGGTTTATACATGGCATCCTCGTACTCGCCCGGGGCGGCTTTTTGGGCGCCATTGCCATTGGGCATCACCACAATCATCGGCTCAGCCTTGCCTTGCGCAATCAGGTTGTCGAGGATTTGGGCGGCACGCCCCAGCTCTGTCCAGGCATTCTCATCCCCACCTGCGCCATGAAGGAGATACAGAACGGGGTATCTTTTTGCCGGATTGTCCAAATAGCCGGCAGGGGTATAGATGGTGGCACGGCGCTCCTCCATGCCCAGCTTAGGAGCGGGATACCACACCTTGCTGACCGTTCCGTGTTTCACGTTCCGTACAAAGTAGTTGGCAGAGAGGTCGCCGTCTATCAAGAAATAGCTCTGATAAGAGGCTATATCGCGCAGCATATACACATTGTTGGGGTCGTTCATCCTGACACCGTCAACATACAGCGAATAGGTATGGAGTTCTGGCGACAACTTCCCAGAGGTCCACGACCATACGCCCTTTTCGTCTTTCGTCAGAGCAGCACGCCCCGGCTGCTCCGTCTCGCCCATGGGGGTCTGTATCTTTCGCACAGGAACGAAATCGCCTTCAATCTCTACTTTCTGTGCCTCTGGGGCAAGGATGGAGAAAGTCGCAGTTCCGTCAGCGTTCAGCTTGGGTGAGGTAATGTCGCCCGTATTGAGAGCGATTGTCTCTTGCGCCATTGCGGCAGAGAGCATCATTGCAAAATGGAGGAATAGTAATACTTTTTTAGTCATCGCGCAAAAATTTTTAGTTGTGTTGCAAAATTAATACATTTTGTTTGAGTAGCCAAATTTTCACATTACATTTTTTTGCGAGAATCATTTATATTATCCTTTCTATTAATCTTGCAAAAGAACACTAAATTGAGCTAATTCCACCACCCATTCTGATAAGAAAAGAATCTTTTACAGCAAGGAAACAAGAAACCCGCTGATTATCAGCGGGTTTGATTTTTACGGAGCGGAGAGAGAGGGATTCGAACCCCCGGTACCTCTCGGTACGGTAGTTTTCAAG